>JAHEEO010000018.1 GCA_024640665.1 Rhodospirillales bacterium
GGTCGATCTGCAAGTGGAAGGTGACGGTGTAGCAATCTTGGCGCCGCTGGGATGGTCTCGTGACTCTTTTGCTGTCGGCGACACCGTTCTGGTCGAAGCGAACCCCGCTAGAAATCCAGCGCGCCGGGCCGTCTTAGGTCGTAGTCTGACCAAGCGAGACGGCAGCGTATTTTTCCCAAACCCGGAATTCATCAGCACGGCAACGCCGGACAGTAATTATGTTGCGAGCAGCATGACCGGGAGTTGGCTGCCAAGACGCGAAGACTTCTATACCTATTTGCGCAGCGTCGGTTCGTGGTCTTTAACGGAGAAGGGCAGGAGCTATCTGAGCCAATATGACGGGACGCAGAACCCGCAGGCCAACTGTATCTCCGTGAGCAGTCCAGTAATCATGGTTTACATGGTTTATACGGAACTGGAGGTTCTTGCGGATCGCGTTGTTATGCGCAGCGATTGGATGAACGTTGAGCGTGTTATCTATACAGACGGGCGTGGCCATCCATCGAATGGTGAACGCACACCACAGGGCCATACAATAGGCCGTTGGGAAGACGATGTGCTGGTCATGGATACTGCGCTGTTTAGCGAGCATTCTGGCGGGTTGGTGGTGGGCGTGCCGTCAGGCGAGCAAAAACACATTGAAGAGCGTTTGAGCCTCAGTGCCGATGGTACGGCGTTGAATTACGAGTTTCTGCTTGAAGATCCGGAGTATCTAATTGAACCTGTAAAGGGCGCTGCACGCTGGGACTACCGCCCGGACCTGTCGAAAGCGGCCGGTGACTGCGACATTGAAGCTGCCCAGCGATTTCTAAGTGTGCCACTAAATTGACTTCGAGAAACTTGGCAATGCGTGTGTTTTTATGCGCAAGTCTCGTAGCTGTGCCGTGTCTAAATCTGATGGCGCACCATTCGCGGTCACATTTTGATTTGGACGCAACAATCGAAATCGAAGGAACCGTCAGCGAAGTTAGTTGGCAAAGCCCGCATATTTATGTCGAGGTCGAAACGTCAGTTTCCGAAGGTGTCAGTGAGACATGGACCTTGGAAGGGCATTCTATACCCGGTTCTCTGCGTGTAGGCTGGCAGCGGGATTCTGTGAATGTGGGCGATCGCGTCGTTGTCGTTGCGCATCCCAATCGCGAGCCGAGCAAGAAGTTCGCAATGCTGTATAGCGCGACGCTGCTCGATGGCAAAACGTTCTATGCCTATGCCATACCCGAAGGCGCAAATGTGGCGAATGTCGACAGCCGCAGGCCAACAGCGCCTTCGACTGATTTTTCCGGCACGTGGCGCCATATGGTGCCGGTCAGAGTTGCAACAATTGAATCGTTTCGAGCGCCGGTCGAATGGCCGCTTACCGACTTAGGCCTCACCCAGGCAGCGCGATTTGATATTAATGACGACCCTGTGCTCGACTGCATTGCGATGGGCGTCCCGCGTCTCATACTGGCAACATATAGTCATCGGTGGCATGCATTTGAAGACCGAATTGTCATCGAAAAAGAGCGAACTCCGCAGATCAGGACCATTTATCTTGACGGCACGAAGAAGCCGGATGCCTTTGTGCCTAATGAACTTGGATTCTCGGTTGGTCGGATCGAGTCTGACGGCACGCTGGTTGTACACACCGATGGGTTTTCCGCAACTCCGTGGGGTAACTCACGTGGCCTGGATTCCAGCGATAGGAAAACGGTCGAAGAGCGATATCGTCTTATTAATGGCGGCTATTCGATGAGTGTCTCATATACGATAAGCGATCCGGTCTATTTGGCTGAGCCGGTCACCGTAACCGGCGAATATCAGAAGAGCAGCGACTTTGAATTTGTGGCCGAAGTGTGCAATCCAGAAACTGCAAGAAGACATTTGCAGTACTGAACGCTTTTGGGTTTTTCGCAAGCCTTTTTTTCGCTAAGACTTCTTTTTGGCCGGCTTCTTTTTCGCACCCTTATGCTTGGGCCGCGCTTTCGTTTTAGTTTTGCTCGTTTTTTTGGAGTCTGGCGCTGCGCTGTCGCTGCGCTGCGCCGCTTTGCGTTGTCCTGGACGAGAAATTCGCAGTTGCTGGCCGCATACCCAAACCTTCTTCAGATCTTTGAAGATTTCGCGAGGCATGCCAACGGGCAGGTCGATGAGGCTGTAGTTTTCAAAAATTTCGATTTGCCCAATGTGCTGGCCGTCCAAGCCTGCTTCGTTGGCTATGGCGCCGACAATATTGCCCGGTTCGACGCCATGGTCGCTGCCAACCTCGATGCGGAATCGTTCCTGGTCTTCCTTAGGCAGCGAATGGCGCCGTTCCGATCGCGGCTCACGCCGACCCCGGCTTGGCCTGTCGCCCGCATCTGACTCGAAGCGGCTGGGCTTTGTCTTATCCGGTTGCATTAAAAGCGGCTGATCGCCGATTGCCATGTTCGCCAATGCGGCAGCAATTTCGACGGCTGGTGTGTCATGATCTTGCTGATATTGCTCGATCAAGCTCTGCATAAAGGCCAGTTCACCGGCGGCCAGCGTGTCGCTGATCTTTTGCTTGAAGGCTGCAATCCGTTTGTTGTTTACAGTTTCTGTTGATGGCAATTCCAGTTGTTCGATCTTTTGTCGGGTTGCCTTTTCTATTGCATTGAGCAACCTGCGTTCACGTGGCGCCACGAACAAAATGGCGTCACCCAACCGACCCGCTCGGCCTGTTCGTCCGATGCGATGGATGTAGGCTTCGGTGTCGTATGGAATGTCGTAGTTGACGACGTGGCTGATGCGATCGACATCGAGTCCACGCGCAGCAACATCTGTCGCGACTAGAATGTCGAGCGACCCTTTCTTCAGGCGCTCAACCATCTGTTCGCGATGTTTTTGTGCCATGTCACCATTCATGGCGGCAGCGGAGTAGCCCCTTGCTTCGAGTTTCTCGGCAAGTTCCGTGGTTGCGGTTTTGGTGCGGACAAATATCAGTACGCCGTCAAAGGTCTCTACTTCGAGAATTCTGGTGAGGGCATCCAGTTTGTGCAGGCCGCTAACCAACCAATAACGTTGCCGCACTGTTTCGGCGGTTGCTGTGCGCGCATGAATAGAAATCTTTTGAGGGTCCCGTAAATGCCGCCGCGCTATGCGTTCGATTTCTTTCGGTATTGTTGCCGAAAACAAGGCCATCTGGCGGTGTTTGGGCGTCTGCTCGAGAATCCATTCGACTTCGTCGATAAAGCCCATCCGCAACATCTCATCGGCTTCGTCCAGAACCAGGGCCTGCAGTCCGTCCAGTTTCAAAGTGCCGCGACGCATGTGATCCATGACCCGGCCCGGGGTGCCGACGACAACGTGAACGCCGCGCTTTAGCTGGCGAAGCTGTCCTGTGTAGTCTTGTCCGCCATAAATGGGCAGCACATGAAAGCCTTTGATGCGCGCTGCATAGCGTTTGAAGGCTTCTGCGACCTGTATGGCGAGTTCCCGCGTGGGGGTCAACGTCATGACCTGCACCTGCTTATTTTCGATTACGAGGCGCGCAATTAGCGGCAAGGCAAACGCGGCCGTTTTGCCGGTGCCAGTCGGTGCGTGACCCAACAGGTCGAGCCCCTTGAGCAAATGCGGGATAGCCTGTGCCTGAATCGGCGAAGGCGTTTCATAGCCTACCTCGTCGAGCATGGCCAATAGCGGCTCAGGAAGGCCCATATCGCGAAAAGTGGATACGGGAGGCTTAGCGTCGGACATCAGATGATCCTGGATACTGGTACAAGGGGCGGGCGCGGCCCGTTGGCGATGGCATCACCGATTGGCCGCATATCATACAGTGCTTTTGATGCCTTGCACTCAACCACTAAGAAGTTCTGATTCGCACTACATTCATTACTTCTACGTTGATGCCGGCAATTGTTTCCGTATTGGGGTAATAGGTTAGGTTGACGTACATCCCTTTAAGGTTCTTATATGGTTGCTTGCGTTTAAACCGAAACGGCACGTTATAGCCTTCCAACATCACCGTATTGATGATCCAGTTGCCGGAATCTCTCTGAGCGTGCGAAACGACCCGTTTGCGCTCGGAATGAACGAGCGCTTGGTGCCGCTCCAGCAGCTTGTCGACTTCAGTTTTAATGGCCTAGCGGTCGATGGGGTGAGCAGATATCGAATGAGCCATATGATTCATGATTCATTTCCTCTTGCGAATTGACATCGATTATAGCTGGTGCTGGGGACGAGATTTCAGTAATGCGGTGGAACTTCATCTTTGGTTTCGATTCCGGAATCAGGCGCCATCGACTGAAGTCGGTCTGCCAAGTGGCGCAGTTGCGTTTCCAGCTTGGAAATTTGTAACTGCTGTTGATAGACCTCATTGCTCAGTTCGGTGATTGCGTGATCTTGCTCGGCCAGGCGCGACTGCAGTTCCGTCATCCGAGCTTCGTAATTCATTGGCATTTTTTCCATGGCTAATCGTTAGAACGTGTGCGCGTAGATTAGTAACTGGTGCTTGGCGCATACAGCTGCTGGTTCAAAGCTACTATGCCACTAACCGGCACTGGTTGGGATCCGGTAGTGGTCTTGTTGGCGCATTTTCGCTATCTTTGGCCGCCCGCGGGTTACCACAAACCGCGAAGACAGCACGGACTGCCGATTCGGCTATACGAATTACGCAGTGCAAGATCAGTTTTGAGCGCCGCCAGGAGACAATAAATGGCTGAACAGCAATGGGACGCACCCCCAGAAATGCAGATTGACGCATCTAAGACATACAACGTATCAATTGCGACAAACCGCGGTACGATCGAGCTTGAGTTGTATCCAGAGCATGCGCCTCAGACCGTCAATAACTTTGTCTTCCTCGCAAAACAGGGCTTTTACGACGGCGTCAGCTTTCACCGAGTGATTCCTGATTTCATGATTCAAGGCGGCGATCCGACGGGTTCTGGCAGGGGTGGTCCGGGTTATCGCTTTGGCGATGAATTCGATGGCAATCCGCTGAAGCACGAGCGTTGCGTCATCTCTATGGCCAATGCGGGGCCCAATACCAACGGAAGTCAGTTCTTCATTACGCATGTTGCGACGCCGCACCTGGACGGGCGCCACACCGTGTTCGGCAAAGTTGTCAGCGGTGACGACATCATTGACGCCGTTCAGCAGGGCGACACGATGCTCAGCGTTGCGGTAGCTGAATGAGCGCTGCCGAATAATCGAAGCCGCTACAGCGTTTCCGCAGCGAGCCGCCCTAGGCCCCCTGCTGATCCAGGGAGATCATTAGCTTTCTCAGGCCGCTTTCGACGGCTTGACGTTCCTGCTTATTCAACGGGGCGGCGCTGGATTGGGCGGCTGAAAGCCGCATTTGAATCGCTTTATCGATGAGCGCTATCCCTTTGGCCGTAAGGCCGACTCGCACGCCACGCCGATCTTGCGGGTCCGCTTTGCGCCGCACCAGGCCGCGCGACTCCATATGATCAATCCGAGTGGTCATTGCGCCGGACGAGAGTAATGATGCTCTGGCCAGTGCAGTCGCCGGCAGCTCATACGGGGGGCCTTGGCGCCTGAGCCCGGCCAGCACGTCGTACTCCCATGTCTTGAGCTGTGCACCGGCAAGGCTGCGCGCGGTTGAGCGCATCAGAAGTTTTGCCAGCATTTCGATCCGGACCGCGATTCCCAGCGCCGAGGTATCTAGCTCGGGTCTTTCATGGCGCCACTGTTCAAGGAGGCTGTCGACGGTATCTGTTTCCATGGCTGCGACACTAACAGGCAAATAATTTGATATCAAATATCTTGACATTAAGCTAGTTTTATAGATAGTTCGATTCCGAAGTACTTGGAGGGTGCTATGAACAGGCATGTAGTACGAAAATCCGATCGTGAACTAGATGATTTGATTCGAAATTCCGATAGTGATTTTGAATATGACGATGACGCGGCGTTCGGATACTTGCTCGATAAATACGAGGAGCAGAGACCGTTGAAGAAGTTTGGGAACAAAGCACGCAGGCGCGCTGGTTCTCAGGATTCGCCGCAGATGGAGATCAAGAAGCTGCGAACTAGACGCAAGCAAAAGGGCGGGAATACAGATCCGTTTAGCGATTATTCGGATGCGGAGAAGCACTGATGACGGGTCCCGCCATACTGACTTACAACGGGCAGACTTACGAATTGCCGGTTGTGGTTGGCAGTCACCGCGAAGCTGCGATAGACATCAGCCGGCTACGAGAGACCGCTGGAATTATTACTCTGGATAGCGGGTTTGCCAATACCGGATCCTGTATCAGCAACATCACATATATCGATGGTGAACGAGGCATTCTCAGATACCGGGGCTATTTGGTGGAAGTGCTGGCAGCGCAATCCAGTTTCATAGAAACGGCGTATCTGCTGATTTTTGGTGAGCTCCCTACGGCGGACCAGCTGAAGGATTTTCGTTCGGCCCTGACTCGGAATCAGTCAATTCACGAAGACATGCACCATCACTTCGATGGATTTCCGCCAAACGCTCCGCCTATGGCGATTTTATCGGCGATGATAAATGCGCTGGGCTGTTTTGAACCTGTTTTCATGGGTGAGGAATCTGACGATCAGTTCGTTTTGGCGGCAGCCCGCTTGATGAGCAAGATTCGAACGATTGCAGCGGCGAGCTATCGAAAGTCCGTCGGTAAACCGATGATTTATCCGCGTTCGCAGCTGCGCTACACAGCCAATTTTCTGCACATGATGTTTTCGGACCCTTACGAGCTCTATGAAGCTGACCAGACATTCGTCGACGCACTCGATCTGCTGCTCATGTTGCATGCAGACCACGAGCAGAACTGTTCCACCTCGACGGTGAGAATGGTCGCGTCATCGCATGCTAATCTGCACACCTCAGTGGCTGCTGGCGTTTCTGCACTGTGGGGGCCGCTGCACGGTGGCGCCAATGCGGCCGTTATTGCCATGTTGACGGAGCTCGTCGAGACGGGTGAACCGCTCGAGCATTTCATTGCGCGGGTGAAGGACAAAGATGGTAAGGCGCGGCTGATGGGTTTTGGTCACCGCGTCTATAAGCACTTCGATCCGCGGGCCAAGCTTATAAAGGCCGCGTGCGATCGATTACTCAATAAACTCGGAAGAAGTGACCCGCTGCTCGACATGGCAAAACGTCTTGAAGAAGTCGCTCTACGGGACGAATATTTCATAGAGCGGAAGCTCTATCCCAACGTGGATTACTACAGCGGCATCATTATGCGAGCGATGGGCATACCAACAGACATGTTTACAGTTATGTTTGCAATTGGCCGTCTGCCAGGTTGGATTGCTCACTGGCGAGAGGTACGCAAAGACCCAAATTCCAGAATCGATCGGCCAAGGCAAGTCTATTCGGGACCGGTGGTGCGAGAATATGTGCCCATCGAAGAGCGAAACTAGCGCGTGCTCGGCGCTATCAAGCGACGCTGACGCGTACCCGGAATATGTGAAGCCTGTCATGTAATATGACCGCATCGCGGCGGCGCGATTAACTGGTCTGGCGAGAAAATCCATCGCCAGAAAAATTCCATTGACGAACGATTTTTGCTTCGAAAGTCTATTGGCATGATGCCAACTATAGGACCTAAATAATGAGTAAGCAGGCAGACAAGCTTATTGTCAGACAGGCGACATCCAAGGACATTGACGGTATCGCCTCTTTAGTTGAACGTGCCTATCCGCGTATGGCGACATACACGCGCGGCATGCTGCGTGGACACCTTAATGCGTTTCCCGAAGGCGTGTGGGTTGCCACATATGCAGACGAGATTGTCGGCTATTGTGCGACGATCCGAATCTCGGAAAAGCGGGCGCTCGAGCAGCACACTTGGCAAGAAATTACCGGCGGCGGTTTCGGCTCAACTCACGACGACAATGGTCAGTGGCTGTATGGCTACGAAGTGTGCGTAGATCCGGAGATCCGCCGTTATCGTATCGGTCAGCGGTTTTACCGACAGCGTCGAGAGTTAGCAGGCCGTTTGGGTCTCAAAGGCATCGTGATTGCCGGTAGAATTCCCGGCTACTACAAGCGACGCAAAGAGTTTGCGACCCCGCACGAATATGTGGCTGCCGTGAAAGCCCGCAAGGTTCGTGACCCCGTCGTAAATTTCCAGATTCGCAACGGTTTCGAATTGATTGGGGTTTTGGAAGGTTACCTGCCGTTCGATAAGGAATCTATGGGGTCAGCGGCGCATATGGTATGGCGCAATCCTCAATATATTGAGCCGCAAGCGACCACCAGAAGATCAGCGGCCCCAGCAATTGTCGGTGGTGTAGATCAGATTCGTGTTGCAAGCGTTCAGTATGGTCAGCGGCGAATCAAGTCTTTCGAAGAATTTCGGCAGCTCGTTTTGTACTTCGTCGATGTGACGGCTGATTATCGTGCGGATTTTGTATTGTTTCCTGAACTATTCACGATGCAGCTGCTGTCTGTTGAGAACGAGCCAATTCCGCCGGGTGAAGCGATGCGTCATATATCGCAGTACGAGGCAGAGCTTACAGAGCTCTTTCGCGATGCTGCCATGAAATACAATATCAATATTGTGGCTGGCAGCACGCCTCTGATTCGCGGTCAGTCACTGTACAACATAGCGCAGGTGTTCCTGCGTGATGGCAGCTTTGTCGAGCAACCGAAAATTCATCCGACACCCAGCGAAGAATACTGGTGGAATATCGTAGGCGGAGATGACGTCAAACTGATTGATACGGACTGTGGTCCCATTGGTGTACTGATCTGCTATGACGTGGAGTTTCCTGAGCTGGTGCGGTATCTCACTGATCAAGGCATCAATGCGCTGTTTGTACCTTTTCTTACTGATGAGCGACAAAGTTATTGCCGAGTTCGCTATTGTGCTCAGGCGCGGGCTGTCGAAAACCAGATTTATGTTGCAATGGCGGGCAGCTGCGGCAATCTGCCCAACGTTCAGAACATGGATATCCACTACGCCCAGAGTTGTATTCTTACGCCGTGCGACTTTCCATTTGCGCGCGATGGCATCGCGGCTGATACGACGCCTAACGCAGAGATGGTGGCGATCGCAGATATCAGTTTGAGCGCGTTACGATCGAATCGGCAGAACGGAACCGTGAGAAATCTCAAGGACCGACGTCACGACCTTTACAGTGTCACTTGGCATGCTCGCAGCTAATGGCGCTGATGTCGTTGAAAGGCTTGAGCTAGGCTAATTGCGACGGAATTAATCACGCTCTGGTATTGGGCTTTTTCGTTGAGAAAAATGGATTGATTTAGCTCGAGTTCGATTCCGAGATAGTGATTCGCATTGAATTTTTTTCTGAGTGACGTTGTCATTCCGTCAGACGTTCCCAAATACGGATAGTTGTGACGCAGGCGCAGGCTTGGATCCTGGCGGCGAAGTGTTGCTTCCCAGGTTGCGCAGAACGCTTGTTCGTTTGGCCTCGAAGGGTCGTAGAGCAAGCCGATGTCCGCATTCCGGGCTTCGCCCTCGTAAACCGGCGTGAAGCTGTGGACACCGATGTGGCAGACCGGTGAGTCGTGGTGCTCAATCGAATCGAAAACATGCTTCCAGTGCGATTGGTGGTAGCGGTCTGCTAGCTCAACGAGTTCTGTCTCTTCGAGCTGTTGGCAGTATTTCGAATTGAATGCCTGTGGTCGCGATCTATTCAGATCAACCAGCAAGCGTGTGATGGTGCCTGTATGAAGTTCTATCCCTAGCTCGCTGGCGATGGTTTTTGCCGCTGTCAGCGCCCCGATGTCATAACCAAGGTGTGTCTCGAGTTCGGCGCGCGCCGTTGGCTGCGAGAATAGCCAGTCATAGCGTGCCGGAACACGATTCACGGCATGCTCGCAGCTGAGTAATATACTGCCGAGCTTCATGGCTGGAAAAGTACGCCGTCAGCCAGGCAGTTTGCCAAAGTCGAATACACTCGATGTTGGGCTTCTTTCGTTGGTGAGTCGCCAATCGAGCTGCGGATTCGGCGTGCGAGGCAACCTTTGCTGGTAATTTGCGTGAGCGCAGGCTCCCATGTTTCGAAGCCCGGCCTGTGTGCGAGTGTCGTTTCGATCAAGTGTTGCCACAGGTCACGTACTTTTACTCGACCGCGCTCAGGGTAACCGAAGCTCTGCAGAAAACGTTGATTGTCGATCACAGCTTCGTCTGCGTTGCGTATGCCGTCTTGAAGGAAGAGGGCGAGTTCGCGTTCATCCCATGCCTTTTGCGATTTGAGCGAGCATGAGTGCTCCTCTACCAGGCTTTGCACAGCTGCTGTGATTGCAGCAGCAACGGCGATATCTGCCTGGGGGCATTCCTGCACGTCAACCAGCCGGATCTCAATTGCGTTACGGTCAAATCGCGCTATGCACCCGCGTGAATTGACCCATTCGTGATGAAGTACACAGTCGGGATCCAGGTCACCAAGCGCTCTGTATATGGATTGCAAAAGCCCGTCTTCGTAGTCTTTCTGCGTGAAGATCTGCTCAGGAATCACGATTCCGGAAACCTCGGGTACTCGTGCGGCGTTATGGCGGTAAATCTCGAGCCGTGTATCCAGAAAATCTGTGCCGTGACCATCCATAAACGGCGAGCTGGCTGCCAGCCCGGGAATGATCGGCAGTACGAGGCGAATGGCTGCGTGTAAGCGGCCAAACTCTGCATCGTTGGCGAATGGCAAGTTCAGGTGAGTGCTTTGAAGGTTTGCCCAGCCGTGTCCCTTGCAACTAAAGATGCGGTCAAACGTCTTATAGATAACATCGTTTTCATGCGGCCAGAGCTTTAGTTCTCGATCCGGATTCATCCATGGGTGCATCGCCGTTGGCAGCAGTCTGGCGTCCATTGGTTCAAGTAGCTGGTTTATGTGCCGGATATTCTTTTGAAAGGCTTGCTCGAGTCCAATGAGGCTCGGCGCCGGGCCATTAGTCTTGATCTCTATCACGTGCAGCGCGAGTTCATTAGACCAAGCGACATCACCCAGCTCGACTTCCATTGCGTAGTCGCCGCCGATTATCTTCAAGACTTCATCGGCAATGGGTTTTACCGACAAGTCGTCGTCGGCAACGATCATATATTCAAGCTCTATTCCGAAGCCTTCAAACAGGTGCAAGAGGGGTTGCTCAGCCATTTCCTGCCTGCTCGTGGACGTCGGAATCCAAGCGTTGTCGAATGCTCCGCATGATCGTCATGTAGAGTTCCTCCTTCAGAAATTTGTCTTCACAGCCGGCATCGATATTCGGATTGTCATTGATTTCGATTACCATGATCCGCCCATCGACTTCCTTTAGGTCCACGCCGTAGAGGCCCGACCCGATCAATTTGGCCGCACGCACGGCCGTATCAACAACCTCCTTTGGGGCCTCGTCCACGGCAAAGGTTTCGACCTTTCCATAAATTCGGTTCTTCTCTCCGGTAGCTTTTTGAATTTGCCAGTGACCGCGTGCCATGTGGTATTTGCAGACATACAGAGGTTGTCCATCGAGGACACCAACTCTCCAATCGAAATCAGACTTTGCAAATTCTTGTGCGATAGCTAAGTCTGAATCGGTGAACATATCAGTGAGATGCGCGACGAGTTCCTGTTCGTTTTGAGCTCGATAAACCCCCGCCGAAAAAGAGCTGTCAGGTCGCTTTAGCACGCATGGGTAACCGAGCAGATCTCCGATCTCCTGCATATTGTCCTTGTGTACGACCACCGTTTTTGGGCAGGGTATTTGGTAGCGTTCAAACAACTCTGCTTGATAAACTTTGTTGCTGCACCGGACTATCGATTCCGGGTCGTCAATGACAATTAGGCCCTGCGCTTCGGCGCGACAAGCAGCCTCATAGGTGTAGTGATCCACGCGCGTTGTTTCGCGAATAAACAGTGCGTCGAACTCCGCGATTCGGCTGAGGTCGGCGCGCCGGATCAGCGTTGCTGCAAGATCGCACTTTCGCGCCGCCCGGATGAAACGCCGCAGAGCTCTTTCGTCGGAAGGTGCATCAATGGCTTCCGGGTCGACCAGGATGGCCAATTTGTAGCGGGCCGGCTGGCGGCGCGAAATGCGGCGCCGGCCGAAAAAGCGCTGTGCCTGTTCAACGACGAAGGCTTGGTGGTTTTCGGGAATATCATTGCCCGCTATTAGTTTGAGAGCAAGCAGCCGCCAGCGGCCTTCATGTACGAATTCTGCCCGCAATAATGGCACTGGGAAGTGCTCGAAGAGTGCCTGCGCAAGCCGATCATACTGGCGTGCGGTATTGCGACCGAAGTAAATGCTCAGGTCAAAGCGTTTGGATTTCAACGGGGCAAGGGAGCGCTGCAAGAGTTCGTCGAGATCATCCGAGGCGACTCTCAGTATTGCAGCGTGCCGTAGTTCGGACATTACCCGCACCGACGGCAGCGCCATGTGCCCGCGAGCCACCGCTAGCAAAGAGACGTAGTAACCGAGCGTCTGGTAGCTGTAACTTCTGCAAAGATTGAAGACTTTGGCACGTCGCATCTCGCTGAAACGCGGAGTGCTCAAATACTCGCGTGCGGCGACTACTTCTGTACCTGGGACATGGATAGGCCAGCGCTTTGGATTCTCGACGACAATCAGGGTTGACATGATTAACGTTTTGTTTTGGGCCGAACAATGAGCAGGTTTGCATCGTGGGTGAGGACGCCAAGTAGAATCGCGCCGATTAGCCGAGCGATGACGACGTCATAGTAATGGCCGCTGAACTTTGGGTTGTCGAGTAACGGATCTGCAACGCTGACGGTCCGCTTGTCTTTGTCGTATCCGCTGAGTACGACGAAATGTCCAGTAGGGTGGCCCCGTACACTGTCATAGTCGTCTTTGTGTTCTCGAGCGCAGCCATAAAGATAGGTTGCGCTAAGCCCAGTCAGGATCGGATGACCGTTCTTTAAAAATTTGCGAATGAGTGCCGCATTGAGCTCTTTGAACTCCAGTGAGCCACCCAAGCGCAGAAACTCAAGATAACCTTGCGTTGCCAGTTGCAGTTTTTTGTCGTGCTTATATCGGAGTTGTTCGGTGAGTCGATCGCTGATCGAGTTGTTGTCCTCAAACCATGTAGGGTCGAACAGGTGCAGGTTGTACGTGAGAATCTGAGCGTCGAAACCGCGCTTCAAGGCATCGCATGCAAGCCAGACAGCAAGCGTTCCGCCGTCTGGAAGCGAGACTACATTATCGATTATTTCATCTAGCTTGATCCGGTTACCGTAGTAGCGGTAAATGGCTTCCAGGCACGTTGGCCCGCAAGTCAAGTCGTCCTGCTGCGGAAGCACGGTCAGCTCGAGATTGTGGATGTTTTTCAGAGTCCAAACAGCCCAAGGAAAAAACTGGGCGACGATTATGCGCCCGCACTTCGGGTAAAGATAGATCTACATCGCGGCAAACTGTATCGCTTTATGTACTGTATCGCTTTATGTGAGGTGCAAAATGTCCGGTCTCATCTAGCCCCAGCTCAAGTCGTGGAGGCTGTAAGGCAGGTCGCGAAAGCGCTTGCCGGTTATCTGGAATACTGCTTCGCCGATGCCCGACTGAACGGACGTGGCGCGGTCGTGGCCCATGCCCACGATCCAATGATCGCTCGGAAAAAAACTGATGTTGATTTCGGGAGGGTCTTCGTTAATTCTCGATAACGAGAACCGATGGAAGTTGTTTTCAACAATGCGGCCATCCATGACGTTATTTGCCTGATGCATGGCATCGTTGTAAAACCAAGTAATCTGCCCTTCAATTTGCTTCTTAACAGATAGCGGGTTAACCAAACCAAATCCTGTTTCGTGCGCCACATCAACTCGCTCCAACCGCACTGCCCCTTGCTGGCTAACTGAGACGGTGTGCACCATGGCGCTGATTGTCGCCATTCCATTGCCTTCAGCGCCACGTTCTTCCAGGCCGATGGCTCTTGCCTTGCCGCGCGGTAAGGGGGTTCCCCAACCGGACATCTCCGCGGCAGTATCGAGCGCTTTGATCATGTCGTTTTTGTAAGGAAGACTGGTTCTTGCGAGCAACTCACGTCGATAGCGGTAAGGATCTTTGCCGGCAGCATGCGCGAGTTCGTCCATGAAGCTCTCGCGATAGAATTCGTGGGCTGCTTGACCAACGCCGCGCCGGGTGCCCACAGGTATGTGAAATTTCGTCGTGTGATTAGAGTAGCGATAATTCGGCACGTAATACCGCGAAGTTACGTCGAAGGATGCGTCCGGGCCAAAACCGCCTTCTTGCATGCCAGTGCGGACTTCGAGCGCAATGGGCCAGCCTTCGGCATCCAGACCAGCTCGTAAACGTGCCACGCCCATAGCGCGATAAGTTGTGCCAATGAAATCCTCTTCTCGTGTCCACAGCATGTGAATCGGCGTACCGCGGTTTGCGTTTGCGATCATGATGGCATGTTCGGCCTGAGGCCCATTGCCATTACGCCCGAAACCGCCGCCGAGATGGCACATATGCAGGTAGACATTCGCTTCTGGAATGCCTGTAATCTGCGCGGCGCTGTAGCGTGTTTCTTGCGGACTTTGATCGCCAATCCAGATATCTACGCGATCATCGGTTACCAGCACTGTCGCGTTGCCGGGTTCCATGCGCACGCGCGGCAGGAAAGGCGTTGAATATGTGGCTTCTATTATCTGCGCCGACGCAGCGAAGCCGGCGTCGACATCACCGAGATCCACGCGCAGATTGCCGGGTTCATCGATAGCAGCCAGCAGCGCCTCGCGCATGTTGGCGGAGTTAAACGCGGCATTTTCCGGCGGGATGTCCCATTCGATGGGCATTGCGTCCAGAGCGGTTTTGGCTTGATACCAAGTTTCGCCAATCACGGCGACGCCGCCACTGAAAACACGGCCCCGCGTGAGCGCCGGGTCTGGAATCGGGAACTGGACTGCCGAATGCACGCCGGGTCGATCGCGGATAGCATCGAAATCAAAGCTGCGAATGTCGCCGCCGTAAACAGGGCAGGATTTAACAGCTGCCCACTTCATGCCTGGCAGGCGCACATCGATTCCATACACTGTTTCGCCAGTGACTTTCATAGGCACGTCGAGGTTTTTCTGCTCCGTACCCATGAGTGTCCATTGATCCGGCGACTTTATCGTTATGGATTCTGGGTCTGGGTGCGGTATCTGTGCAGCGAGTTCTGCAATTTGGCCATAGGTGGTCGTGCGGCTGCTTTCAGAATGGCTGACGATGCTGTCTTTGACGGAGAGTTCGCTAACCGGGACGTCCCATTCTCGCGCGGCGGCGAGCAGTAACCGCTCACGCGCTTCGGCGCCGGCAAGCTGCAGGTAGTAACGCCCATCTTTGACGGATGCGGCTTCGTTTGTGCGCATCCGGCGGTAAAGACTGTCAGGAATACCACTGACACCAGTGCGTGCGCGGTTGCGAAAACCCGGCGTACCGCCACCGCGCGGATCCGTCGCGCCGTCGCCCATCACATTGAGTGTCCACTCCGGCGCCATCTCTTTGCCATCGCGATTCGCGGACGCATACTGCGGCCGCACTCGACGCCAGTCGCATTGCAGTTCTTCGCAGACCATCATTGCGTTCGACGTCCACACACCTTGGCCCAACTCTGTTTGGCCAATACGGATTGTGACGGATTCGTCGGGCGCGATGACGATCCATGCGTTTATTTCGGGATCTGTCGCATCCTCATACCAAGCGCCGCGTGGCATTTGCTGGGCCCGCGCTTTGGGTGGTACCCAGAACCCCAAAACGAACGCGCCGTGGGCGGCAGCGGCCGTCGCGAGAAACTGGCGGCGATCCAGGCTGAATTCTTCCGGTGAATCAGCGGTTTGATTGGCTTTCGGATTCGCTGGTTCTTTTCGTGCCACTGTCTGCGTCTCCGTCGCCTAGGCCTTCATCAAGTCAGCCGCCAGATGAATCGCTTGGCGAACGCGGTGATAGCTGCTGCAGCGGCAAGCATTAGTCACTTCTGCATTTATGTCGGCGTCGGTTGGATTGGGGTTCTTTTCCAGTAGCGCAAGGGCGCTCATGATCATTCCGGACTGGCAGTAACCACACTGAGGTGCGTCGGTTTCTTTCCATGCCAGCTGAACTGGATGGCTGCCGTCGGGCGATAGCCCTTCAATTGCCCTGACTGATTTGCCTGCTGCGAAAGCGACTGGGACCGTGCAAGAGCGAATCGGCTGCCCATCCAAATGTACGGTGCACGCGCCACACTGGCCGATACCGCAGCTGAATTTTGTGCCAGTCAGGCCAATCTGGTCGCGTATTACCCACAGTAAGGGCGTTTGGGAATCGATATCGACGGAATGCGAAACTCCGTTCACTTCAAGATCAAACACCATAGCTCTTTTCTCGCGTTGCAGGTCGGCAGCCCCAGCCTATTTTGACCGCCCTAACATTGAGTGTCATCACTACCAGTTGCAGTGCTGACTGCAACCATATCGCATGACAAGTCAAGTCGCCATTGCTTGGTCCGGAAATCGGGCCCCAGGCCAAGTAGTTTTTCGGTTCTAAGTGCTGAGTATAGAACGACTTCGGTATGGCCTCGTTTGCCGCTATACTCAAACGAGCAATTATTCGATTCAAGTGGTACCGCATCTTGGCAAGTCGTAGACAGTTTATTCAATCAGGCATCGCACTCTCGGCGCTGTCTTCTGGAATATTATCAAGTGTTTCGGCATCGGCTGCAGCCGATTCTGCATGGCTGAAACTTGATCGGTTCGTTTTTGATACTCGTTTTGCAGAGGCATTTGCTATCGCGCAGCGGATGGAAACGCTCGGCGTCAAGCTTTCGCCATTCGCCGGCAATCTAATGGACCTTTGGTACGGCGAACTGGATCAAAGTTGGAAACGGACGCCGATGGCGCTTGCCGGCGTAACCACTGAAGATTCACTTTTTATTCTCAATACTCTCGCGATGGATCACAAAATGGGTGTCGTCTATCGCGGCGAGCATAGCACCGTTAATGATGCTCAAATGGTGCATAAGCTCGCAGGCCCTACAGCTGTCATCGATGCTATCCGACAGGCTGACATGGGCTTGGGATGGGATGCCGCAATGAGCGATGTGCTCAGCAAGTATCCGCTTGGAGCGGCGGCAATGACCGAAACAGAAGTCGTTACGCCCGTGCGGGGAATGAACTTGCGGGACGTTCCGCTTTTTTCATGGATTATCGCGCCGCGTGCTGCGGTTGCATCAACAATTAAGAGATAGGGGGCGAGCATGGCGATATTGCCACCGGGTGTCAGCGCGGAAAGCTTCGAGGCTGCAATTAGAGAATTTAGAGGCGCCATCGGCAATGACTGGGTGTTTACCAGTGATGATGATCTCTATTCTTATCGAGATCACTTCTCATATATCAAAGATCAACCAAACGAGTTGATCCCTTCTGCCGCCGTTGGTCCGGATTCGACAGAGCAGGTTCAGGCAATAGTTCGCACGGCAAACAAATACAAGATTCCACTGTATGCAATTTCCACCGGTAAGAACTTTGCTTATGGCGGTCCGTCACCAAATGTGCGCGGCAGTGTTACTGTTGATCTTAAGCGGATGAATCGTATTCTCGAGTGTGATGACACGCGAAATTTTGCACTGGTTGAGCCCGGCGTGTCGTACATTGATCTTTATCGGCACATTCAGGACAACAATCTTAACGTTTGGGTAGATACGCCAGATCCAGGTTGGGGGAGCTTGATTGGCAATTCGATGGATCACGGCATCGGTTACACGATGGGTTTCTACCGCGATCACTTCGGCGCTCATACTGGCATGGAAGTCGTATTGCCGAATGGAGAAGTCATGCGCACCGGGATGGGTGCTTTGCCTGGATCCGACAGTTGGCAGGAATACAAACATGGTTACGGTCCAGACCCGGCAGGTCTGTTCGGCCAGGGTAATTTCGGTATCGTCACTAAAATGGGCTTCCGCCTGATGCCAGCACCGGAACACTGGCGCAACGGTCTAATCTCTGTGCCGAAACGCCAAGATCTCATCCCGCTCGTTGAAGCAGTAAATTATCTTTCTGACTTGTCGATGACAGGTGAGCCCTGGTATGGCAGCCCGCTTGGCCAACTGATGGGCAATACCGAGTTCCGCGAAGCGGCCCTGAGTTTTAATGAAGGGCAAATGGACAGACAAGCGGAATCGGCCGGACTGCATTCCTGGCAGGTGGAGTTGCAGTTTTACGGATCCGAAGGCACAACGCTTGCCAATTGGGAATACGCCAAGGAGCTCGTGGCTAGAAAAGTGCCTGGTGCGCATTTTACCGATGGAGAATCTCTGTCCGTGCCGCTCACGCGTGAGCAGATTTCAAACACCACCGGGCCTTACCCCACGAACATGCGTCGTAACGTGACGCAAGGCGTTCCGGGTCTTGGCATTTGGTATATGACCGGACGCACGGACCGCAACCCTAATGATTGGAATGAAACGCATATAGGATTGTTCTCGCTGATCGGTCGCAGCGGCGAAGCGATATTGAAGGCGCAGCAAGACTTCGCTGATATCTCGCGTCGGCTCGAGTTGCCCAGTTTGTTTCCAAATGCAATTCAAACACCGGTCAACTGGTATCAGTTCGGTTTTCTAATGGGTAACGGTTTTGGTCTTGGCGCGGACGACAGTAGTCCTGCCGGGAAGATTAGAGCTGCAGAAAAACTTCGCGAAGTGCTGCAGGAAAATGCGAAATTGGGTTACGGAGACTATCGTGCGCCGCCAATGCTGCAAGACGATGTTGCCGAGCAATACTCATTCAACAATTTCGTGTTGCGTCGTTTCAATGAGACGCTCAAGGACGCGATCGACCCGAACGGCATAATTTCGCCCGGACGCGCCGGAGTTTGGCCGGCACCTTTCCGTTCCATGCGAGGCGGTCTGAGAGGGTGATGAGTGCAATGAATAGACAGTCCACTAAAGTTTCAAGAGCAAGCCTGCTCATTGCCACAGGTATGCTGCTGATTGCCACGGCATCGACAGCGATCGCGCAGGATCGCGGCGCCGTCGCGCGCGGTGAAGCAAAGTTTCAGCATAGCTGCGCGCCTTGCCATGGTGCGGGTATCGGTGACGACGGTCGCGATATGCTGCCCGGTACCGACGCATTGCGTATCAAGTACCGCGGCGAATTGCCGGCATTACTTGAAGAGCGAACAGATCTGCCGGCACCAGTGTTACGAGTCTTCGTCCGTCGCGGCACTTGGTCTATGCCGCCATTTCGGCCGACCGAAGTGACTGATAGCGAGATTGACGATATCGCGGCTTATCTGGCACAGACGTCGAAGGCTAGAGCTAACCTCTAAGCGATGCGAGTCTGAATGGGTCGTATTTGAGGCTACAAACGTAGAGCTTTAATGCGTGCGATATTCCGTCTCCCTCCACTAATCTTCTGGCAGCCGCGGACCTGTCTGTCCTGGATATTGGCCGGCTTTTGTTCTATTGCTCATTATTGCAGCGCGGATATCGATCGCTGGCGGATCGAGCATGCGGGTAAGCATAAGCTGATTCATCTGCCTCAGAAATTTATGGTGTAATTGAAGCGCAGCGTTCCTGCGTATAAGCGGTGGTATCTATGGGAAATTACTTCAGCAAGATTTTTGGTTCTTCGCCGGTAGGGCCTATTCAAGAGCATATGAATACCTGTTACCTGTGTGCCAAGGAGCTCAATGCCTTTTTTGAACAAGTTGTAGCAGAAGATTGGGAGAGTGTTGCTGAAAGTCGCGAGAAAATTGTCGCGCTCGAAAACGAGGCGGACGACTTTAAGAAGCAGCTGCGCTCGCAACTGCCCAAGAGTCTGCTTATGCCGGTTCCGCGGGAAGACTTGCTCGAGCTGCTATTGGTGCAGGATCGAATCGCTAATCGTGCCCGAGACGTTTCTGGCTTGGTGTTGGGTCGACGCATGCGCATCCCTGAGCAGATTCAAGAACACTTCATAGCCTTCGTTGCGCGCAATGTTGATGCAGCCAAGCAGGCACGCAAGAGCATCCGCGAGCTCGACGAACTATACGAAACAGGATTCCGCGGCGCTGAGGCTTCTCTTGTAGAGAGCTTGATCAATGAGCTGGATCAAATTGAAAACGACACCGATTCGATGCAAATTGTCATTCGCGCCGAGCTGTTTGCCATTGAGAAGGATCTCCCGCCGGTGGACGTCATGTTTCTTTATCGAATTATTGAGCTGACGGGCGAAATCGGTGATATGGCCGAGCGCATTGGGCGTCGGTTAGAAGTCTTGCTTTGCCACTAACAGAAGAATAATTAATGGAAGATCAAGTAATTTACCTGGTGCTGGCCGGTGTGTTCGGCCTATTCATGGCCTGGGGAATCGGTGCAAACGATGTTGCCAATGCGATGGCGACATCGATCGGGTCGGGCGCGTTGACGATCCGCAAAGCACTAATCATAGCGGCCGTTTTCGAGTTCACTGGCGCTGTGCTGGCCGGGGGTGAGGTTACATCGACCATTCGCAGCGGCATTGTCGAGGCTTCATTCGTTGTCAATGAACCGGAGTTGCTTGTCTACGGTATGTTGGCCGCTTTGCTGTCAGCGGGCATATGGCTATTGGTCGCTTCGCGACGTGGCTGGCCTGTTTCAACAACCCACTCCATAGTCGGTGCGATAGTTGGCTTTGCAGTTGTCGCTTACGGAACCAACTCAGTTGAGTGGGGTAAGGTGGGCACAATCGTTGCGAGCTGGGTTATTTCGCCAGTGACGGCTGGTGTCTTTGCGTACTTCATTTTTAACTCGATTCAGTGGCTGATACTCTCGCGCTCGGACCCATTGCATCGAGCACGCAAGTACGCGCCAGTGTATGTTTTTCTAACGATATTACTTATCTCACTGGTGACGATTTGGAAAGGACTGTCGCATGTGGGTCTGAACCTGACGTCGACACAGGTTTATGTGGTTTCAATTACTTTCGCTATCATCATCGCGTTGATCAGCCGTTTTTTCATCATGCGTATTAAAGTTGACAAACGGGCCGAGAAGAAATTTCACTATGCAACGGTCGAGCGTGTTTTTGGCTTGCTAATGGTGGTTACGGCATGCAGCATGGCTTTCGCCCATGGCTCCAATGATGTCGCTAATGCGATCGGTCCGGTTGCCGCCATCATTAGCGTCGCGCAAACCGGTGTCGTGGGCCAGCAATCCGCGGTGTCCATCTGGATTCTGTTGCTCGGCGGTTGTGGAATTGTGATCGGCTTGGCAACCTTCGGCCGTCACGTCATCGCCACCGTTGGCTCCAGTATTACCAGCCTAACGCCGACGCGTGGTTTTGCGGCTGAGCTTGCCGCTGCCTCAACCATCGTATTGGCCTCGGGCACGGGGATACCAATCTCGACGACGCACACGCTTGTCGGTGCCGTGCTCGGAGTCGGCTTCGCTCGCGGCATGTCGGCAATTGATCTTAGCGTCGTTGGCCGAATCTTCGTGTCGTGGGTCGTCACGATTCCGGCAGGCGGGATATTAACAATTGTGATTTTTTACGTGCTTCGATTCTTGCTTGGTTGAGCGGCTGTTCGATGCGGATGGTGTCAAACGGCGTGATGCCGCGCCTTAGGCTGTCCCGTATTTCGTCTCAATCTCAATGCCGATATCTTTGAGAAATCCCGTGGGCAGGATTCCACCTGCATTAACGATGACGGCGTCGTTGCGCAGCCGCACGATGGTACCTTTGTGGTCGATCTCGACGTGCTCTTCACAAATGGACTTAACGTTCGACTCCAGTAATACTTGAATGGTTCCGTCGGCTTCGGCGCGTTCAATCTTGTCCCGGTTTTTCTTCTTCGCTCGCGAAAACGCGGCTGAGCGATAAGAAAGCGTGACTTTCGCTCCTGGCTGTTCGCTGATCGATACGGCACTTTCCAGCGCGCTGTCGCCCCCGCCAACAATCAATACGTGCGTATTCTGATATTGTTCGGCATCAATCAGTTTGTAAGTAACTTTCGATAAGTCTTCTCCAGGCACACCCAGTTTGCGAGGCGTTCCGCGTCGCCCGATTGCCAAAAGCAGAGATCCAGCGGAGTATTCTCCCTTGGTAGTTTTAACATCGAAGCCGTCTCCATTTCTGGCGACCGCTTCAACTCGCTCGCCAAATTTTATAAGCAATTGAGCCTTTTTCTCGACGCTTTGCCAGAATTCGATAAGCGCTTCCTTAGTTGTTTCCGTGAACTTCACTTTGCCAATGAGAGGAAGGGTTGCAGGGGATGTCATGACGAGCTTTCGCTTAGGAAAGCTTGCGACTGTTCCGCCCAGAGAGTCTTGATCGATAGTCAGATAGTTCAGGCCTTTTTCTTTCGCCGCAAGTGAGGCTGCGATACCGCTGGGTCCGGCACCAACGATGATGACGTCATATTGGCTCTTGAGTTTCTTTGACTTGTGTCTCTTGGCGATGGCTTCCATAGCCTGGCAGCCTTGTTCGATCGCATTGCGAATCAGCCCCATGCCGCCGAGCTCGCCCGCAATGTAGATGCCGTCAATATTCGTTTGAAAATCAGGCCCGACATTAGGGATATCGACGCCTCGC
>JAHEEO010000188.1 GCA_024640665.1 Rhodospirillales bacterium
AGGCATAGCCACCGAGGATCAGGAGCGAATATTTGACGCATTTTTTCAGGGCAAACGTTTGCAGGGAGGCCCAGTTGGCGGGACGGGAATTGGGCTGTCGATAGTCAACGAATGCGTCCAGGCCTATCAAGGTGAGGTCAAACTAGATAGGGATCACGCCGGTGGCGCCAGCTTTCAAGTGCGCTTACCGATTAACCAGGCAAAAAGCCAGTTGGCACGTGCGGCAAATGAATAGAGTTTTAGCTGTACTATTTTTGATTTCCGCGCTTAGCGGATGCATTTCCAATGGGCTATTGGGCCGACCCGCGAGCGTGGCTCGATCAGATGAGGCCACTACGAGCCTGAGCACAGACGGCACAGGTCTGGCCGTATACCTGCAAGTAATGGAAGATCTATTGGAAGGCGACACAGTACGACAGGCCGAAACCTTCCAAAGAATCAGCCGCGATGCATCAGCAGCGCCCAACACGACGAATCGCTTGAAGCTGGCTATTGCCTTGGCAATTCCTGGTCACTCTGGAAGCAATGCTGAACATGCACAGGCTGAACTGCGGGAAGTTCTCGCGGCAAGCGAAGTGCTTTTGCCGGAAGAACGCATTCTCGCGACACTGCAACTCGCGCAAATCGAACAACGACTGCTGCTAGACCTCGAGGCTCAGCAGACTCAGTCAGCCGCCGCGCAATCAATCGAACAGCAGACCAGCAATGCGGAACGGCGAGTCCAGCAATTGCAAGAAGAGAACCAGGCACTACGCGCCGAGCTAGAAGAAGCGCAGAATATCCTCAACGAAATTACGAACATCGAACGTTCGATACGGGAACGCGAAAGTGCAGATTAGCAGCAGCCACCACGGCTCGGACTTCGATAAAACACATCGAGGCAAGATCCTAATCGTTGATGACGATCCGGGTTTGCTCAAGCTCCTGACCATTCGTCTCCGGGCCGAGCAATACGATGTCGAAGCCGTCGAAAGCGCCGAAGACGCTCTCGGCGCTCTCACGCGCTTTCGTCCGGATCTCGTCATCACTGATCTGCGCATGAGCAACATGGATGGCATCGAGTTATTGAAGGAGATTCAACGTCAGCGGCCGGGGCTCTGCGTTCTTTTGCTGACTGCTCATGGAACGATTCCCGATGCCGTCGCCGCCACCCAAAGCGGCGCATTCGGATTTTTGACCAAGCCTGTCGACAAGAATGAGCTGTTCGATCATGTAGAGCGCGCAATGAAGCTCTCTGGATTATCAAACACGACCGAAGAATGGAGTTCCGAAATCATCACCCGCAGCGCCTCGATGGAAGAAGCGTTAAAACAAGCTTTAATGGTTGCACCCACGAATACGCGCGTTTTAATTACAGGCGAATCAGGCACAGGCAAGGAACTGATGGCGCGCGCGATTCACCGCGCCAGCGACCGCAAAGACCAACCTTTCGTCGCAATTAATTGCAGCGCTATGGCCGAAGAGCTATTGGAATCAGAGCTTTTTGGTCACGAGAAAGGTTCGTTCACCGGCGCCCATCGCAGTCACAAGGGACTGTTTCAGGCTGCAAACGGCGGCACGCTCATGCTGGACGAACTGGGCGATATGCCGACACGATTGCAGGTAAAGCTGTTACGCGTCCTGCAGGAAGGACAAGTCAGACCCGTTGGTAGCACCGAAGCACTGCCGGTGGACACGCGCGTCATTTCCGCCACTCATCAAGACCTGCGAGAGTTGATCCTGGCTGGCAAGTTTCGGGAAGATCTGTTCTACCGACTCAATGTCGTCAACATACATCTGCCTCCATTGCGCGACCGCCGAGAAGACGTGCCCCTGCTCGTAGAACACTTTCTCGAAAAAATCGCTGCCACGCCGGGACAAGAAAGGAAGGTCTATGCACCGGAAGCGCTTGAATTGCTCGTGGCACACGATTGGCCGGGAAATGTTCGGCAGCTCTACAACGTGGTAAATCAGAACGTCGCTCTGTGCGCGACGCGTGTTATTTCGGTAGAACAGGTTCGCAGTGCCATAGGCGAGCAAGCCCAGGCCTTGCCATCGTTCACTGAGGCGCGCGATGAATTCACACGCAACTATCTGTCGCAGCTACTACAAATAACCGGCGGAAACGTCAGCCAGGCAGCACGATTAGCCAAACGCAATCGCACAGATTTTTACAAACTGTTAGGCAGACACCGGCTCATTCCAGACCAGTTCAAATAAAACTCGCCCTCAATTTTCCGAACGAATGTGGTACTTCTGCATGAGGTCGTACAGCGTTGGGCGCGTAACTCCAAGCAGCTCCGCTGTCTTTGAAACATTGTCGCTCGCACGGATAAGTGCCTGACGAATTGCCTGCGTCTCGGCATCCTGACGGATCGACCGCAAATTCAGATTAGCAGACTCTTTAGCGCTCAGGCCAAGATCCGTTGCGGTTACAAACTTACCTTCAGCTAGTATTACGGCTGACTTGATCTTGTTTTCCATCTCGCGAACGTTGCCAGGCCATGCGTATGTATCGATCGCATCATGCGCATCTTCGGAAAAACCTCGAATATTTCTGCCTTGTTGCTTAGCAAATTTGACGAGCAAGTGCCTGGCCAGCAGAATTCGCTCACCGTCACGCTCACGCACTGGCGGAATATTCACTGTGATCTCGCTGATTCGGTAGTAGAGGTCTTCGCGAAACTCGCCGGTGCTGATCGAATCGGCCAAATTCTTATTTGTCGCGCAAACAACTCTGACATCAACCGGAATCTCTGTCCGACCGCCGATTCGCTCTACGGTGCGCTCCTGCAGAAATCGTAGCAATTTGGCTTGCAGCGAGAGAGGCATGTCGCCGATCTCATCCAAAAACAATGTGCCACCATTCGCACCCTCGATCTTGCCAGGCGTCTGCCGCACAGCACCCGTGAACGCGCCCTTCTCGAAGCCGAATAATTCTGACTCCAGAAGGTTGTCGGGAATGGCCGCGCAGTTAATTGCAACAAAGGTGTCTTGGGCTCTATCGCTCAGCCGGTGGATGGCGCGTGCAAATAACTCTTTACCCGTTCCGCTTTCACCGAGCAACAAAGTGGTCGCGCTGGTTGGCGCAACCTTTTCAATCATCCGACACACGGCCAACATGGGTAGACTGGCTGCCACGATGCCGTCGAGCGGCGAATCATTAGTGGCCGCAGCCAGTAAGCGATTCTGAGTCTCCAGCTCATGAATATGGTAGGCCCGATCCACGATTAACCTGAGCGTATCGACGTCGAGAGGTTTTTCGTAGAAGTCGTAAGCCCCCAGACCGACCGCGCTAACCGCATTGTCTTGATCACCGTGACCAGTGACGACGATCACTTTGGTTTGTGGTGCAAGGGCAAGCATTTCTTTGAGCGTCGCGAAGCCTTCGCCAACGCCTTCAGGATCCGGCGGCAAGCCCAGGTCCTGCAGCACAACAGCGGGCTCGTGACGCCGAAATTCGGTCAGCGCTGCTGCACGATCGTGGGCCGCAATGACTTCCATATCTTCAAAGCACCAGCGCAGCTGGTTTTGAATTGCTAGGTCGTCTTCAACGATGAGAAGTCTGCGCATCTTTAACTTGCCACTGTGTTCATCAGGCATGCTGCCATAAGCTACACACGAAACGAATGGAGAAGATCACAGATCCGCAAGAGCGCCCTGTTTCGCGCGGCCAGCTTGGCTTTTAGCGGAAAAATGCCTTGATTTGGGCCGCTACATACTCCACTTGAGCGACAGACAATTCAGGGAAAATTGGCAATGCGAGCACTTCGGCGGCCGCCCGGCTCGATTCCGGCAAAGCGGAATCGCGATAGCCCAGGTAACTAAAACAAGCTTGCTGATGAAGGCTGAGGGGGTAATAGACCTCGGTGCCGACTTGTTGCTCTGCGAGAAACGCACGCAGCTCATCGCGACGTTTAGGTACGCGCAACACATACTGGTTATAGATGTGTCGGCCGCCAACTTCTTGGAAAGGCGTTTCAATATGTTCGCCAAGTCCGGCTTCGGCAAAAAGCGCGTTATAGCGCTCGGCGTTGGCCTGCCTTGCAGCGGTCCAGTCATCCAGCGCCCGCAACTTGATTCTCAGCACTGCTGCCTGCAGTTCATCAAGCCGAAAATTTCCGCCGATCTCTGAATGGAAATACTTGGGTTCCGCACCATGAACGCGCAGCATGGTCATGCGTTCGGCTAAAGCGCTGTCTGAAGTGACACACATTCCGGCGTCACCGAATGCACCTAAGTTTTTAGTTGGAAAAAACGATAAACAGCCCACAGCGCCTACGCTGCCAGCGCGACGATTTGCGGAATCCTCAGCACCAATGGCCTGCGCAGCATCTTCGACGACCGCCAGCCCATAACGACTCGCCAACCTGCCTAAAGCGTTCATATCCGCCATTTGACCGTACAGATGAACGGGCAATAGCGCGCGGATCCGGCCGCCAGTGCGTTTATTGGTCAAGCCGCCGCCTTGTTGTTCACATTCCTCAGCCAGGAATGCCTCAACGGCGGCCGCGCTCAGATTGAAAGTATTAGGCTCAATGTCGCAAAAAACGGGTCGCGCACCGAGCCGGGCAATCACGCCGCCGGTTGCGAAAAAAGTAAATGGACTGGTGATAACTTCATCACCCGGTCCGATATCAAGGGCCATCAGCGCGACTAACAGGGCATCGGTGCCAGACGAAACGCCGACACCGTATTCGGTGCCTGAATACGCCGCTATTTCGTGCTCCAACGACCGCACTTCCTGGCCCAGCACGAAGTGCTGCGAGTCGCAAACACGCGCAATCGCGGCCTGAATCTCGTCACGCAGCGGGGCGTATTGAGCGGTCAGATCCAGAAGTGGTACGTGCAAGGATGATGGCATTTCAAGGCTAATGAAGGGTTCAGTACACGACGCAGGGCCAATGTTTGGAGCGAGGGCGACGTCGCCGAATCACGAATCTTGGAAACCTCCGCCAATCGACGGACTACCCATGGCTTCTTTCGGTTGCGAGACCGACAACGCGCCCTCTAGACCAAATTCTTCGGTTGCGCGTTCCTTGGTCAGCAGGATACAGGGCTAGAAGGCAGTCGCCAAGTGGGATTTTTTGGCTTATTTTTCAATTAATTACAAGGTTTCTCTCGGAAAGTTGGGAAAGTCAAGATCCGAACTGAGCCTTCCTGGCGCAATCCCGGTGGACTAACCAACAATGCGCACAAATGCGCTAGACTCAGTCTAGTCTAAAGCTGATTCGGACGCGCAGACGCCGTTCGTAGCGCTCACCTTCGAATTCGAACGGCTCGAATTCATACCCGGCAAGCGCGTTGATGGCGGCCTCTTCGAAGCCACCCTTTGGCTGCGAATCGATGATATCGATGTCGCGTGTCGTACCTTGCAGATCTACGGTGAAATGCAAATCTACCCACCCGGTAGTTTCGCTGAGCAGCGCCTCGCGCGGGTACACCGGCGCATTGGCTTTACGCAGTGAAAGCGCGCCAACCGGGTCGACCGTGGCAAGATAGTCTGCTTGTCGCTGAGCATACACAAACGCCTGCCTAAGCTCTGCCGCCGTTGTCGCAGCAAGACCGGTGGTTTCCAGCGCGCCGATGAAGTACTCGCAGTCCTGCCAATCGCTTTCACTGATGGCTTGCTGAGCGCCACTGATCAGACTGCTCGACAATTGCTGTTCGACATCTGCGACCAGCGCAGCGTCAGCGTTGAGATTGCGCAATTCGCCGAGAAGGTAAGCCGCCGAGTTTTCCGCTTCGACGAAACGTCCCTGCTCGATTCGACGCAGTGCTGCTGCATGAAGCGATGTCATCTCTTCTCGACGTCGCAGAAACCGGGCTTGATCCAACGCGTTGTTCAGCCCATCGATCGCCGCCGATGGCGCACCCCAGTCCCTGGCCGCGTTCAACAAGCTTTCAGCGAGAGCCAAATTTGCGTTGGCCAACTCAGATTCCGCGGCAGCAAGCAGTTCATTAGTGAACTCGCCGCTCAACTCCACGACGGCTGTATCGGACTGATCCAGATCTGCCGCTCGGCTAAGGTAGTCGTGGGCACTATCACCCGGCGGTGTAACCAGGGAACCCTGAGATAATCTCAGGCGTGCAAGTGTAAGCATGCTTTGCAGCTCGCTTTGTTCAGCGT
>JAHEEO010000189.1 GCA_024640665.1 Rhodospirillales bacterium
TGCCGTGGGTCAGGTCTTTTTCTAGATGAATAGTGGCAACTTCAAAGCTTGATGCAGCCGGCTCGAAGCGAGACTGGCGCCGGCTGCCGTCAGCGCCATGTGACGTACCAATGGCAACCGTGGCGAACACCAGTGAGAACATTGTTCTGCATGCGATCTTCATGCCAAATTCCTTTTCGCTTCGGTGGTTGTCGTGGAAAAGTCGTTTTACTTTCATAGTATTTAGACGAATCTTAGTTCGATTTCCCTTCTAGTGATTAAACGCAGTAAAACGGAAGCCTGGTACTGGCGTGTTAAACGTCAAGTGTTCAACACGCCAATACCTGATGCGACTGCTGCTGGCGTGGATGCCGTCCCATCTATGCCGACGGCACAGTACGATCTATAGTTCTGCGAGGCCCGTCGATGCGAGTGCGGGCGCCTCGTTATCGTCGAACGTCGTTTTGCCGGTTTCGCCGACTCGCTCCACGAGCTGCTCTGCAGCGAGCCGAGCCACTTGTGAAAAACTGACAGGGCGCTCTTTGACGCCTTCGCGTGCAAAGACCAATTCCTCGTTGCCCTGCCACGCAATTTCTCCGGTCATGCTGTCCCAAATCTCGAGATGCACGCGGATCTGCGCACGCCAGGTATCGAACATGCGAATACCGGCGATTGACATCCGCTTGTCGGAGCTTTGGTCAAAACTCGACAGATTAAATTTGGCCAGATAACGAACGCCGCCTGCCTCGCCAATCTTCTGCAGCGCGTCTCGCTCGAGAATGCCGGTGTCGGCATATTCATCCAACATGTTGACATAGAGCCTCGCTAAACCGGACCGATTGATCGCCGATAGCATGTCCGGCATCGGCATGACGTTACCATTGGGAATCGCTGCTTCGAGTGCAAGGCCAAGCGCATCGCCGAGTGCCTGCTTGTCCGACTCGTTACCCGTTGGTGCGCTCGGCGTTAACACGCCCACGCCAGATGGCTCCAAATGCACAGTTTCGACGGAGACGCCGCCATAGCTGAGCTCCGAATGGAGTTGATTGGTGACGCCACAACCGGCGAGACCTAGGCCCGTTGCTACCATGCACAACGTCAGTGTTGATATACGCATCGTTATCGTCCTTGCAAGAATGACTAATGAACTTCGCCCTGCATTCCCCGCCAGTGCGGGGCATAGGTGTCGGCGACATATCACTTAGACGGTGATTGGCGCAATAATCATTCCTGGGCTGATATAAAGTAGATTACTTTTAGCAGTGACGAGAAATTCCTGATGACTTCGTGGCAGTTCTGGGCACTTTTGGCTGCAGTATTTGCGGCGCTAACCGCTGTGTTAGCGAAAGTTGGCGTGGAGAGCATAAATCCCGATTTTGCTATGTTCATTCGCACTGCAGTGGTCCTCTTGGCGCTTTCAGTTTTGCTGCTGGCGACGGGAAAATTCGAATCCTTGCAAGGCGTGTCGCGAAAGAGCTTGGTGTTCTTGGTGCTTTCTGGGCTCGCGACAGGCGCCTCATGGTGGTGCTATTTCAGAGCGCTGAAGCTGGGTGATGCAACGCGGGTTGCGTCATTAGACAAATTGAGTGTGGTATTCGTGGCATTGATTGCAGCGGTGTTCCTTGGAGAAAGCTTGTCGATGCTGAACTGGCTCGGAATCTTGCTGATCGCAACCGGCGCCGCACTCATGTTTCATTGAATGCGCGCCAACACTCACGAATGATGGTCGGCAGGTAGGGCGGCCCTCTAATTTTGTGAGGCACAGCACTGTTACCGCACGACCGATATCACAATCTGAGAGAAAGTTGTTGGAGCCGCAGACTGCAGATGCCTACTATGAACGGCATTTGTCGCAATTTGGGCGAGCAATTACGTGACCAACGAGCTTTCAGTGTTGGTTGTCGATGACAACCCTGGATTTCGGAGAGAAATCGTCGCCATCTGTGAAGGTGTCGCTCTGGTATCGCGTGCGCAAGGTATGGGCTCGAGTGACGCCGACATCATCGCCAGCGTCCTTGTATCCGCAAAAGATACATTGCTTATTTTGGACTACGACTCGATGGAGCGCGCGACACACGGCACTACAACTCAGTGGCTGCGTGGGACAACAGCGAGAATCGAAAGAGAAAGCAATGTTCATGTCGTCATCCTGGCGAAGACCAGCGACGAGATGCTTGCAGTGAAGATGATGAAATCTGGTGCAGCTGACTACTTTCCAAAACGCTTGCTGAGCGGTGTTCTTTTAGAAAAGTGTTTGCGCCAGTTTGTAGATGAGCAGAAAACCTCTGCGCCCGCACGCAGAGCTTTAGTCGAGCGGGCGCAAAACCCGAAACCTGAACCGCTGGTTGTTGAGGTCGAAGGATATGAGGTTATGCGCAAGCTTTACGAGTCGCGCGAAGCCGAAATTCACCTGGCCCGCAGCCTTGAGTTAGGCACGACAGTTGTGCTCAAAGTTGTGCCTTACTCGATGAACTCCGAGCAGCAGATTGCTCGTTTTCGCCGTGAATTTAAGGCGATCAAGAGAATTAACAATTCGTGCGTTGCAACTGTCTATGATTTCGCGGAGACGGATCATTTCGCTTACATGGCGCTTGAGCACTTTCCTTGTGGCAGTCTCAAGGACCGCTTAACCAATCCAATGCCTGCAGAGCGAGCGGTTCAATACCTGCGCCAAATCGCATTGGCGCTCAAACAGGTGCATGCGGCAGACATCGTGCATCGTGACCTGAAGCCGTCAAACATCATGATTCGCGCCGATAATTCAATTGCGCTGATCGATTTCGGTATCGTCAAAGAGGTGGGTGAGGGCACGGGTTTGACTCGGCATGGCGAACTGCGTGGCAGCCCTTACTACATGAGCCCGGAGCAGGCTTCAGGCACCGAAGTCGATAGTCGATCCGATATCTACAGCCTGGGCGTGGTCTTTTTCGAAATGCTCACCGGCAACAGACCTTACACGGGGAAAGATCTCATGGATGTGCTCAGTCAGCATATCGACAGTCCGCCCCCCCGATTAAGTGGCGAGCTCTCGTTGTATCAACCGCTGATCGACAATCTGATGGCCAAGGATCGCGAATATCGTACCGACAGTATCGACGAGCTCTTTGAAGAGCAGATATTCAACCGCAGCATATTCTTGAGCCCACTGTCAGCATCGCATTCTGCCTGAACCCGGCAGGCCTTTAGCAGCCGACTCCCACAGCTTTTCGCATCGCCGCGAATACGGCCAGACGCAATCAAAGCAGGCTCCAGCGAGCCTATATCTTAACGGGACGTTTGCATATCATGTGCGCTGCTCAAACCCGGTCGAGACGGAATCGAATTGTTGTCAATAAATGACACGCAGACGCTACAGGTGCGCATGCCCAGCGCAGTGTTGTGCGCATTCCTCGTCTCAGTGATCGGACTAGTCGGCCCAGCATTGTCCCAAGAGACCGGCGACAGTCCGACGAAGTTCATTGCGATAGAACGATTGTCCGGCGCTATCGAGATCGATGGTGTGCTGGATGAACCCATATGGTCTGCAGCGACGCTAATCGAAGACCTGCATCAAATTGATCCAGTCGAGTTCAGTCCGCCATCCCAACCCACAGAGATTCGAATCTTTTACGACGACGAAGCGCTTTATGTTTCTGCGCGGCTGTGGGATACGGAGGCGGATCGCATAACCGCCAATGTATTGCGTCAGGGCGAAGGTATGGCCAGCGAAGACCGCTTCGCAATTATCATAGACCCCTATTTAGACCAACGCAGTGGTTATCGATTCCAAGTCAATCCCAACGGTGTCCGTTGGGACGCGCTGTACCAGAACACTTCAAGCCTGGAGAGCAACTGGGAAGGTATTTGGCTTGCTGCGGCTACTCGCGACGATGAAGGCTGGACGGCCGAAATGGCAATCCCGTTCAAGACGGTATCGTTTAACCCCAATAACACGGAGTGGGGAATCAACTTCGAACGGACGATACAGCGCGTCGGCGAGACGATTGGTTGGGTCTCGCGCAATCGGGAGCTAAACCCCGGCGTAGCGGGTGTCGCGACTGGCTTTACCGGGATGCAGCAGGGCGTGGGCCTCGATATCGTTCCATCGGCAAGCGTGGTCAATGAAAAGGTCTATGGTGTTAGCGGCCGCACCGATAGCAATTTCGAACCCTCTGTCGATGTGTTCTATAAAGTTACGCCGTCCTTGAATGCTGCTTTGACGGTCAACACGGATTTTTCTGCGACTGAGGTTGATGATCGACAGGTCAATCTAACCAGATTCAATTTGTTCTTTCCGGAGAAGCGAGATTTCTTTCTGCAAGACGCCGACATCTTCGAATTCGGTCGCATCGGTGGGGGCGGATTCAATCGTGGCGGTGGCGGCGGTAATCCGGCCGTGCCGGGTGCCGCTTCACAGAATGCCCGACCTTTCTTCTCTCGCAAGCTGGGCCTAAGTGCAAGCGGGCAGCCAGTGGATATCGAGTATGGCGGTAAGCTCAGTGGCAGAGTAGGTCGATGGAATATCGGCGGCCTGGCAATTCGCCAGGGCGAATTCGAAGATGTGGCCGCAGATGACATTTTCGTCGGGCGGGTCGCTGCGAATGTGCTCGATGAGTCGGTCGTTGGACTTATCATGACCGAAGGCGATCCTCAGTCGAATTTGGATAGTTCTTTGGTCGGGGCGGATTTTCGCTATAGAAACTCTCGCTTGCCCGGTGGGCGGCTGCTTGAAAGCCAGGTTTGGTATCAGGAAACTGATAACGAAGGCGTGACCGGCGAGAACCGGGCATTCGGCTATGGCGTCAGCATCCCAAATGGCACTGGATGGCGCGGCCAGTTCATGAGTCGGCAGGTGGAAGCGAACTTCGATCCAGCCGTGGGCTTTGTCGATCGGCAAGGAATTAGAGACTACGCGCTCGACTTCGGATTTCGCCGGCGTTACCAGGACCGATGGTTGCGCCAGCGATTTATCGGTTTCGACGGATATCGATCAGAACGCTTGGACACGGGCGGCGTTGAGTCGGAGTCGCTGGGCTTGCGCTACACGTTGGAAAACAATACTCAGGACCGGATTTTTTCCCGGTTAGTTCGAAATCGCGAAGTGCTTATGGAAGACTTCGTCATATACACTTCATCCGACTACTTTGAAGGCGACGCGACAAACCCGCCTACCGGCCAACGCGTGGTTATCCCTGCCGGCGACTATTCGTATTGGGACTATCGTGTCGGCGCAGACACCGGCGACCAGCGCCGTTTCGCAATGCGGGCGAGCTTAAGCGGCGGCGAGTTTTACACGGGTAGTCGCTTGCAAACCAATATCGAAACGACCTGGCGGCCGACATTGCATTTGCGATTTGGGTTTAGTTATCAGATTAACGATATCGAGCTGCCTTATGGAGATTTCGCCGTGCGCTTATCGTCCTTGCGAACGGAAGTAGTTCTGTCATCGACGCTGTCCTGGGTGAATCTGCTGCAATACGATAATGTCTCCGAAACACTAGGCATCAATAGCCGGCTGCATTGGGTTCCTGAAGCGGGGCGGGAAGGGTTCGTCGTGCTGAACCGCAGTCTCTCAGATAGAGACAAGAACGGTTCTTTTACGCCGGTCAGCGCGGATATGGCGATAAAGTTCAGCTACACGTTTCGATATTGATTGCTTAGTTTGCTGCTAGGGCATTCAGCGCTGCACGCACCTGTCCGTCCCACAGTTCGGCGACTTCTTGGCCAGCAGGTAAGTCAGTCCAGGGGCGTCGATAAGCGACCATGCCGTCAGCGTCTACGATTAAAAGGCCGGGGATAAACTCGACGTCATAGGCGCGCGCAATGGCATTGCCGGATTTAATGGCAATCATCGGGAACCCCAGATTGCCGATGTAAGCGGCAGGGTCGCCGCTACCGTCTTCTTTTGCGTTTATCGTGACAACTTGTACGCCTTGATCGCGATAGTCCGATTCAATCTGCGCAAGGTATGGCATGAAAGCTTTGCAGTAGCCACACCATGTAGCCCAAAACACGACGACCGAAGTCTTATTGCTTTCGCTGTCAGGGAACGATACTGCTTT
>JAHEEO010000190.1 GCA_024640665.1 Rhodospirillales bacterium
ACAGCCGGAAGAAGAAGGACTGTTTGGCTTGTGAACAATGTGCCAGGGACGAACCAACCAATTGCGAGGACCCGAGACCATGGCTAGAAACTCAATCTTACATCGGATAAAGGGCCTTGCTGTGGGTGCGACGGTGCTTAGCGCGACAGCTATCGGTGCAATTATGACGGTGGCCGATGCACATCACTCGTTCGCGATGTATAACATCCGCAAAACCTATTTGCTGACCGGTGTGGTAACCCGCGTCGACCCTAATCCAAACCACCTGCAGGTTTTTGTAGCGCCACTCAATGAAGCGCGAGACAAAATTATTCGTGATGCCGATGGCGAACTTGTCGTCTGGGCCGTTGAAATGGATGGCGCATCCAGAGCCGCACGCGACGGCATTACCGTCAACGGTTTTCCTCGCGGCACAATCGTCAGCGTAGGCATTCACCCGCTGCGCAACGGCTACACCGGCGGCGGCCGGGGGGAATCGGGCTTTTTTAAATGCCCGCCCGAAACACCGCCCGCGCCGGGCAAACATTGCGATTCCGTTGCTGGAGCTACGTCACACGGCGACGGTGTGTTGCCGGAACCAACCGATTCAATGCCGCTGGGAGGCAATGCAGAATGAACAACCTCAAGCTCATCATGCTGCTGGGGATGCTAGGCACGTTCGCATCGACGGTGTCGGCACAGGAGCGCTGCGAATCATTGGGCGATATTGAGTTCGTCTGCGGACCAACAAACGCAGAGGATCTCGTTGCCATACCGGGCACACCTTGGATCGTCTCAAGTGGAATGGCTGCAGGCGCAGGCTTCTACTTGATCGACTCTGACAGTGGCCGGTGGAGTACGCTGCAAGCCGGTGTGCGGCACGACCGCGCAACCTATCCCGAGTGCGCATCGCCGCCAACGATAGCGGACCTCGAAACCCATGGTCTCAACTTGCGCCCCGGCACCGGCAGACAGGCAAAGCTCTACGTCGTCGGTCACGGCGCCCGCGAAGCGATTGAGATCTTCGACGTCGACGCAACTGGCACGCAGCCCACACTCACCTGGAAAGGCTGCGTGTTGATGCCTGACGGACTCGCGGCCAACAGCGTCGCGTCATTTGCCGATGGATCGCTGGTCGCTACTGTCCTGCTGATGCCGGGGAAAACGTTTGCGGATTCCGTTGCAATGCGGCCAACCGGAGCCGTGTTTGCATGGTCGCCAGGCGACAGCGGATTTACGCTTTTGCGCGGCACAGAACTGCCCGGCAATAACGGCATCGAGGTATCGGACGATGGACGCGAAATATACGTCGTATCGTCCGGGTTTCAGACCATCGTCGCGTTCTCGAACACAAATCCAGCCACCCAGTTACGCACGACCAGCCAGCTGCCTATTACGCCCGACAATGTCCATATGGGCCCCAACGGACGGCTCTTGACTGCGGGCATGAAGAACGACGTGCCCGAATGTGGCGGCCCGCCCGGCCCGGATCACGACCTCGCACAATTGTCGGTGTGTCCGCGCGGCACCATCGCGATCGAAGTCGATCCCGCAACAATGCAATACCGCGTGCTCGCCGAAACGCCAGACAGCCCGGCGTTCAGCAACGCAACCATGGTATTGCCGGTGGGCGACCGATTCTGGATTGGCACGTTCAGCGGCGATCGAATCGCACATGGCCCGCTGCGCTGAAGCCCGCGACGCTTTGTCAGCAAGCAACTCGCTTGATCTGAGGCTCGAATTTCAGTGCTGAAATAATTGCGGCGCAAAAGTTCGCAGATACTCGCGCCAATTGATCCAGGTGTGACCGCCTGGAGACTCTTCATAATTGACATCGAAACCGTGGCGCTCGAACATCGCCACGGTTTTCTGTGTCGTCTCAATCAGGAAATCGTCGCGCCCGGTTGAGAACCACATGAGTTTCAAGCCTGCTCGGGCTTTCGCGTCGTCTAGCTGAGCGCGATGGGCAGCTTCCCAGCTGCTGTCTTCTGCAATGCCAAATACACCGGAGCTGTAAACGCCTATGTAGGCATACTCATCAAGATCGGACGTGGCGATCTCGAGTGTCTGTGCACCGCCCATCGAAAGCCCTGCAATCGCTGTGTGGTTACGCCCCGTGCGCACTCGGTAGTGCGATTCAACGTAGGGCCTAATATCGTTATTGAACTCCTGGGCGAAGTCTTGCAGCGGCAGCGAGGAAGCACCCATCGTAAACGGCCCGGTATGACCGTCCGGCATCACGACAATCATCGGCTCCGCTTCTCCCGAGGCAATCAGGTTGTCTAGAATGAACCCGGCACGACCAACTGTGCTCCAAGAGTCATCGCTGTCCATTGCGCCATGCAGCAAATAGAACACTGGGTGGCGCGAGTTGCGGCGTTCGTAGCCAGGCGGCGTATAAACATGCATGCGTCGGTGGCGTCCAAGCACACTCGATTGATACGTAACTTCGGCGACCGCGCCATGCGGCACATCATTCGTATCCATAAAATTCGCGCCCGGCACGTAAACCAAGCTCCAGGCGTTTCCATTAGATTCGCTGACATGTCGATTACTGGGATCAAGCGTCGACACACCGTCGACGTTGAAGTTGTATCGGTATCCGCCTGACCCAACGCCAGGCAGCGTGAGGGACCAAACGCCATCCACGCCCTGTTGGAGCTCTAGTCCCGGGCCCGGAGGTAGACCAGGAATATCGCCGCCGCTCGTCAAACGCACACTTGAAGCTTCAGGCGCGCGGATGCGGAAAGTGAGATCGCCAGCAGCATTCCACTGCGGAGAACTTACTGGCGCTGGCCTTGCAGGCTGGGCCGCCACTTTGGCGCCAATGATCGCAGCACCGAACACAAAGATAAGAAGGTTCCGGCGCTTCGACTGCATGATCATTCTCGCTCTCAATATGTTTATTTCAGGCATTGCGTGAAGGGCGGTCGGGCGCACTCACGGAAGCAGCTTGAATATCCGAATAATGACAGCACTGCCATCAGGCACAGGCGTAACGGTGCCTGTGAAAACGGCTTTGTTCATCCAGTCGTACTTGCCCGCGGGCGCGTGAAATTTCGGCGTGCTGGCCAGATAGCGACCATTCGGCGCCTCGGCATCCGGTATGAGCAGGCCAAAATTCTCGACCTGTATCACAGTGCCATCATCCGTTCGCAGCGCGTAGATCGCCGTAAGCTCAAGGCCACCGTCAGCTCGTTCGAGCTGCCAGTCAGCTCCGCCGGGAATGACTTCGCCCTTTATGCCCTCACCAACAAAGCGGCCGCCAGTAATCGGAATGAAGCGTCTTGTACCGTGCGCGCTCGGGCCAATCTCTACAGCCGGCAGGATTTGCACGTAAACTTCCAGAACATGCTGCACTTTTGGCGCGGTTACCCCTGTTGCCGGCCACACTCGACCAACCGAGTCGAGGTCGTTCTGTGCATGCGTTACCTGAACGAAGCCGCAGATTATTGCGCTGATGAAAGCTACCAGCTTCACGCTATCTCTAAGGCGGGCAGTCTTGGTCATTAGATTTCACTCTCTCGCGCAGGCCCCAACTCCAGCGACCCGGCATTTATTGAAGTTTGACTGTGGCTTTGTTGGTGACAGTCGAACGTCCTCTCGGATCAAGAAAGTATACCGCGACTCACCCGTGCTGGCCTCAGACCCATGAACTACGTCCTTAGTTCGTTCAACCGACTTATACTGGCCGGAGCAGTCGCACAAGCCGCCTTCGGAGTTGATCGCTCGATGCCGCACAGGCGCCTGGGCTGACTGCAATGAACGCACTTCAAGGAGCACACCAATGAACCAGCGACCATTCGCGACACTCGCACTGCTACTCACTGTGACATGCGTTGCGCTTTGGCTGCCGGCGCGGCATGCAGCACGCGCGCAGGACACCGGGCAATTAACCGCGATGGATTACATCGAGATTCAACAATTGGTCAACCAGCTCAGCTTCGCACTCGACTATTGCACCGATGGTGGCCAGAACTTTGCCGACTTATTTGTAGACGGTGGAACTTTCATTATCGACATGGGCAATGGCACACCCACACGAATGAACACCCGCGAGCAGCTCATTGCTCTCGCCGGCGGACCCGACTGCGAGTCGCGCAAAACGCCTCCGACGTCTTACATACTGCATCTATCGGAAGGCCTCGTCATCGAGCCTTCGCAAGACGGCGCGCGCGGAAAATCGTACGCGATCTATCCGGCAAATAGAGGCAAGTACTTTCAGGACGATTTTGCGGGACAAGCCGGGATCTATTTCGACGACTATGTGAACACGCGTGACGGCTGGCGCTTCAAGTCGCGAACACACCAGGTATCTCCGGTTATCGGCGAAATGGACTGGTAGCGACGAAAACTAATTACTTCATTGCGCCAAGTCGAGCGAGCATCGCCGACAGCGCTTCGGGGCTGATATAGAAATACTCGCATACGCGTCCCCACAGCATCGTAGTGGGGACGTCACGGCCACCGCGTTCCTTCTGGGTTTCGTGCAGAACGTACAAAACCACTCGCTCCTGGCGCGTGAGCCCATCGCGAACGTCGGGCAATGTGTCGTAAAGATCTCTCATTCGGCGCCTAGTATCGCACGCGACGCGACAGCTCACTGCCTCGCCGGTAGAAACCTCGGCCTGGTCAGGTGATCCTATCGCGGATATCACCACTTGACCGGCAAGGCGCGAGCCGCCAGCATCTACAGATTGATAATAATGTAACGGCGCTGCGCGCGCCCCGGAGGGGTAAATGAAAGTTCGAGTCCTGGCACTACTCACCGCAGGTTTGCTGACCGCCAACGGCGCCGGCGCCCATCACGGTTTTGGCACCTTCGCGATGAACGAAGACATCGAGCTGAGCGGCGCGGTCATCGATATCGACTTCGTCAATCCCCACTCGTGGCTCAATTTCGAGGTCACGCAGGAAGACGGAACGCTCGCCGAATACCGCTGCGAAATGCGTTCGGCAACGACGCTGCGGCGCTCGGGCTGGACGCCGGAAATGTTCCCGCCCGGCACGCGTGTAACGATCCAGGGCTCGCCCGATCGGGTCGATCCCAGAGCCTGCTACATCAGCACGATCACGCTGGAAGACAACACGAGCCTCGACCGCTACTCACAGCTGGTGGACGCTGAAGTCGATATCGAACGCGCAGCGCGCTTGCCTAGCGGCAAACCAAATCTCGCCGGCGACTGGGCCGTCGAGCAGCGCATCATGACAGACCCGAAAGGCCGTGACGGTACGCTCGTGGAGTTGTCCCGGGCCGCGGACTTCGGCATCGGCGGCGTACCCGAGGGTCAGCGCGAAATACCTGGCGCGCGCGGCACACCCGAAGCTGAGATCGTGCGGGATCCGAACGCACGGCGACCCGCTCGCAGCTTCGTCGGACTGACAGATGCTGGGCAGGCCGAGATGGAGCGGATTGCCTCAATTCCCAGGCTCGAGCGTTCCTGCGCGCCGGGCAGCATTATTTCTGACTGGGGCGGCGAGCCCGTCAACCGAGTCACTCAAGCAGCGGATACCATCACGCTCGCCTACGGCGCTCACGGCCGTGAACGAACAATCGACATGCGCAGCACCATTCACTCTGGCGGCATCGAGCCGAGCTGGTCCGGTCACTCGATTGGCTGGTGGGACGGCGACGTGCTCGTTGTCGACACGATTGGCTTTCTCTCCGGCACGCTGGTTGGCACGACGCCACACAGCAATCAGCTGCACGTCGTCGAGCGATTCTCGCTCGATGCGGATGCGATAACACTCACGCGTGAATTCCGTGCCGAGGATCCGCTTTATTTGACCGAGCCTTTCACAGGCTCGACGACAATGATCCTTTCGAATGTGCCTTATGCGGCCGAGGCCTGCGAGGATCTGACGCCGGTGGCGCCACCGCAGTAGCGTCTTGAAATCGACCGCGCGCCGGACCCACGGCCCGGCGCGCGGCTAACTGTCAAAGCACGAAAGATCTAACTCACTGGCAATCTAATTTGCCGGCGATCTAACCTGCCCGACTAGGGCTTGGTTGCGGTATCCCAATGCTCGACGATCTT
>JAHEEO010000191.1 GCA_024640665.1 Rhodospirillales bacterium
CTTACAAATTTGAGTTTCGTGGAAATACCTGTTCGCATCGTTTTGGTCGAGACTTCCCATCCTGGAAACATCGGTGCCGTAGCACGCGCGATGAAGACGATGGGCCTGCGGGACCTTGCGCTGGTTCGGCCGAAGTTCTTTCCGCATGAAGAAGCCGTCGCCCGTGCAGCCGGTGCCGACGATATTCTCGACCGGGCCAAGGTTTGTGATTCGTTCGTCGATGCGATCGCTGATTGCGGTTTTGTCGTGGGTACGAGCGCGCGTTTGCGCAATTTATCGTGCCCCACTGTGGATCCGCGCGAATGCGCAGCGCTCGTGATGGAGCGAATACCGCAAACCAAGGCGGCGATCGTTATGGGGCCCGAACAGTCGGGCCTGACAAACGAACATACTGGTCATTGTCGGTATTTGGTCAATATCCCAACCAGCGAAGAATACAGCTCGCTTAACCTGGCGATGGCCACACAGGTTGTGTGTTACGAGTTGCGGATGGCTGCTTTGAGCCGCGCTGGGCGGGCTGCTGCGGCGCGCGAAGCGCCGCTCGCAACGGCGGAAGAAATTGATGGATTCCATCAGCACCTCGAAAAGGTCTTAGCCGGCACTGGGTTTTTCAATCCCGAGCATCCGTATTCCTTGAAGTTGAGGCTCCGACGGCTATTTAGCCGCGCCGAGCTTGATCGGACGGAAGTAAATATTTTGCGCGGTGCGCTGGCCGCGCTTGATCCGGAAAGAAAGCGAAAGTCGAGTGAGTAGTCAGAGTATTTATTTGGATTATGCGGCAACGACGCCCGTCGACCCTCGGGTTATCGAGGCCATGGTGCAATGCCTCGGGCCAGATGCCGTGTTTGCAAATGCGGCTTCGACACATGGCTTGGGCCTGGTGGCGAAAGGGCTCATTGAGCAGGCGCGCAGTGACATCGCTGCGCGCGTGGGCGCGCATGCCGACGAAATTGTCTTTACGTCGGGGGCAACCGAGTCGAATAACCTTGCGCTTAAGGGTACTTTCGGCGAGGAGCTGCCCCACAACTCGCGGCTGCTGACGACACGCATTGAGCACAAATCGGTACTGGACAGCGCAGAGCAGGTGGCGCGGCGTGGTGTTGCCGTCGAGTACCTCGTCACCGACGCTTGCGGTCGCGTCGATCTCGACGCGTTAGCCTCGACGCTGCAAGCAAAGGCCACGGCGCTGGTATCGGTCATGCACGTAAATAATGAAATCGGCACGTGGCAGGAAATCGAGGCAATCGCCGCGTTGTGTCGCGCTCATGGAGCGCTGCTGCATGTCGATGCCGCGCAAAGCGTCGGCAAGCTGCCTGTCTTGCTGGAGGATTGGGGCGTGGACTTTTGCTCGCTGACAGCGCACAAGATTTGCGGCCCAAAAGGGATCGGGGCGCTATACGTTCGCCGCGGCCGACGCCTCGCCGCCCAGCTGCATGGCGGCGGACACGAGCACGGCTTGCGCGCTGGCACGCTGGCGACGCATCAGATTGTCGGGATGGGCGCGAGCTACGCATTGGCGGAACCCGCGAGTGAGATGCCCGAGATTGAGCGGCTGAGCCAGCGATTATGGGCAGGTCTGGCAGCCATTGAAGGCGTGGCGCGGAACGGCTCAGCTGCGACAAGTATTCCCAATATCGTCAATGTGCGGTTTCCTGGTGTCGACGGCGAAAGTCTGCGGTTGGCGTTGGCAGATCTCGCCGTATCCGCCGGATCGGCGTGCAATTCTGCCGACGTGGAGCCTAGTTATGTGCTGAAGAGCCTCGGTTTGAGCGATGTCGCAGCCGCTGGTTCGCTGCGCTTCAGTATCGGCCGATTTACGACCGAGTCGGAGATTGACCGAGCCGTGGAGCGAGCGACTGAGGAAGTGAGTCGCCTGCGCTCGCTCGCGCCAAACGCGCCAAACTGGTGCTTGAGTTAGCTGAATAAGCTAAACTGTTCGGCTGACATGGACTATAGCACTGAGGTTCGGCGCCGCTTTGCGGCAGCGGTGCCCAACTGGGTCGATCACAGCGATGGCGTTGTTGTAGTTGCCGAGGCCGAGGACCGAACGCTGGGCTTATGGGTACGGTGCCATATGAGAGTTGTCGATTCCACGATTGCGTCAGTGGCATTTGAAGTATTTGGTTGTCCAGATTCCATTGCGGCTTCTAGTTTGATCGCTGAAAGACTGAGTGGCCGATCAATCAAGACACTGGATCAGATTGATGTGCGCCGAGTTGCCGTCGAGCTGAGCATACCGACGGAGAAGCTCGGCAAACTATTGAGAATGGAAGACGCGGTGTTGGCGTGCAAAGCGCTAGTCGACGCCGATTAGAAAGTAAGGAAGCGATATGGCAATTTCATTAACGAATTCGGCAGCAGAGCGTGTTCGCTCGTATCTCGCGAAGCGAGGGCATGGTATCGGTTTGCGTGTCGGCGTAAAGCGTACCGGCTGCTCAGGCTGGGCTTATCTGGTCGACTACGCGGATGAGGTTGAAGATGACGACATTGTGTTCGGCGATGAGCCGGTCAAGGTCATCGTCGACAAGAAGAGCCTCGAGCTGATCGACGGCACAGAAATAGATTTCGTCAAGGAAGGCATAAACGAAGCATTCAAGTTTCGTAATCCGAATACCAAAGGCGAGTGTGGCTGCGGCGAGAGCTTCAGCGTTTAAAGTAAAGAACTGAAAGGTGCAAGATGGCTGTTGAGAGAACTTTGTCGATTATCAAGCCCGATGGTGTCGAGAAAAACCTAATTGGCGAGATTTATAAACGGTTTGAGGGTGCGGGGCTCCAGATCATTGCGGCCAAAATGACGCACTTAAGCAAGGCGCAGGCCGAAGGCTTTTATGCTGTGCACAGCGAGCGGCCATTTTTTGCGGATTTGGTGTCCTACATGACATCCGGTCCAGTGATGATTACGGCCCTGGAAGGCGACAATGCCGTGCTCGTTCATCGAGAACTGATGGGCGCCACGAATCCGGCAGACGCATCGCCGGGCACCATTCGCGCGGATTTCGCCGCATCGATAGAAGAGAACGTCGTCCATGGTTCTGACGGTCCGGACACGGCAGCAGTTGAGATCAGCTACTTTTTCGGCGAGGGAGAGATTTGCCAGCGGACACGCTAGTCGAACCGGCGCTAAAGGCAGGCAAACGCAACCTACTCGGTAGCCCGCCGGATGAGCTCGTTGAGTTTTTTGGTTCGCTGAACCAGAAACCCTTCCGCGCGCGTCAGCTTATGCGTTGGCTGTACCAGCGCAAGGTTTTGGATTTCGGCGCGATGACCGACTTGAGCGCGGGTCTGCGCGCAGAGCTGGCCGCGGTGGCCGAGCTGACGTTACCACGAGTGTTGTCAGTTGAAGCCTCTGCTGACGGCACGCGGAAATGGCTCATCGATGTCGGCGGTGCGCAGGCTGTCGAAACAGTTTTTATTCCGGAGCCAAATCGTGGCACTTTGTGCGTGTCCTCTCAGGCCGGCTGTGCACTAGATTGTGCATTTTGCGCAACCGGACAACAGGGATTCAATCGCAATCTAACTGCCGCAGAAATATTGGGTCAGGTTATGATTGCAAGTCTCGAGCTGGCACCCACGCCGATAACAAATATCGTGTTTATGGGAATGGGCGAGCCCCTGGCTAACTATGACAATGTCGTTAAGGTCGTCAAGCTGTTGCTGGACGACTTCTCATTTGGGTTGTCGCGGCGCCGAGTCACAATTTCAACTGCAGGTCTCGTGCCACAGCTCTTGCGTCTGGCCAAGGAATGCAACATTGCGCTGGCAGTGTCTTTGCATGCTCCAATAGATGAATTGCGGGACAAGCTTGTGCCAATTAACCGAATTCACCCCATTGCAAAGCTGCTTGACGCCTGCTGGCAATACGCTGAAGTCTTGGCGTCGCGGCAGGTCACTTTCGAGTACATCATGCTGCAGGGTGTCAACGATTCGACGCTGCATGCAAAACAGTTAGCCAAGCTGCTGGTAAATCGGCCGGCCAAGGTCAATCTCATTCCTTTTAATCCGTTTCCCGGGTCTGAATTTCGATGTTCGGAGCCTGCCATTATCGATCAATTCATACAGACGCTCCGGTCGAGCGGAATCGTTGCTACCATAAGGCGAGCGCGAGGCGACGACATCGCTGCGGCCTGTGGCCAGCTTGCCGGTCGGGTGAATGATCGGCGTAAGGTCAAATTGGGGGATAAACTCCTTGGAGTTGTAAGCGTATGAACACCAGCCGAGCTTTACTGATCATGCTTATTGCCTGTGTTGCGCAGGCATGCACGATGGTTTCGGAGCCTGCACGACCGCGTGCATCGTCGAACGAAGATGCGGCACGGGCCAATTTGACAGTGGGTGTCGCTTACGTTCGCGAACAACGTTACAACTTGGCGATAGAGGCGCTGCTCCGGGCAATAGACCTTGACCCGAGAATGGCTGATGCGCATAGCACCATTGCCATTGCTTATGATCAGATTGGTGACGCTGAGCTCGCTGAATCGCACTATCGCCGCGCGACCGAGCTCGATAGCAATAATCCGGGGTCAGCGAACAGCTATGCGGTTTTTCTGTGTCGCCGCGGGCGCTGGGAAGACGCCGAACCTTATTTTCGCCGGGCAGTGGACAATCAACGCTACCAAACGCCGGATATCGCGTTGGCTAACGCAGGCATCTGTGCCCGGGGTGCCGGCGATAATGACTCTGCAGAAGCCTATTTCCGCGAAGCCCTAACGCGTAACAACACGGCGCCAGAGGCGCTTTCTGGGCTGATGGAGATCGCCTACGAACAGGGGAACTACCTGCGCGCAAGGGCGTTTTTGCAGCGCTATATGAATTCTCAGCCAGCCAACCCGCAGGTTTTATCGATGTGCGTGCAGATTGAAAACCAATTAGGTAATTCAGCAGATGCTAACGGCTGCGCCGAATTATTGAGCGAGAGATTTCCCGCTTCCCAGGAGGCCGCTCGCTTATAGCGTCTGAATCATGAGCGAGCACAACGCATTTACTGAAAATGGCGCAGCTGAGCCGCCAAGCGAAGCATCGCTGGGCGAGTTGCTTCGCGGTGCGCGCGAGGCGGGCGAGTTGTCGCTCGAAAAGATTGCGGACGAACTGCGCATCGAGCCTAAAGTTCTAGAAGCCCTGGAAGACGATCGGCTCAGCGAAATCAAGATGGCACCGGTCTTCGTAAAGGGTTACATCAAGCAATATGGGCGCCAGCTCGGCTTGGACTACGAACTATTGCGCAGCGCTTATCAAGCCCAAGTTGATGGTGACGATGTTGATCTACAGCCCAATCGCTCCATCTTGCTGCGAGATGAACGCCAGATCACTGTTTGGATAGTGGCTGCGCTCGCGTTGCTGCTCGTTGCGGTTGTCCTATTCATTTGGTGGATGGGTGACGAACCCCAGCGGGCTGCTGTGATGTCCGAAGGCACACAGAGCGTCCCAAACAACGTTACCAGCCTTGCCCCTACGGCGCCCGCGGCTTCACGGTCGAGCACGGTCCCAGTGCAGCGAAGGCTAGATACGGGCGGCAGCCAAACTGCCCAAAGGAATGTTGCAGGTGTGCCTGAAGCAGCGCGCGTATCCTCCAGTAACACCACACTAGAGCTTGCTCGAACGACGGAAGTGGCAGCCGAGCCTGCCGAGGCAACTGCGCCAACTGAGCCTGCTGAGCGACCAGCGGATGCAATAGCAGTTCGGTTTCAATTCAGCGCCGATAGTTGGTTGGAATTGACTGATGCCCGCGACGAGCGGATGTTTTATGACATTGCCGCAGCTGACAGCGAAGCGACTTTTTACCCAATTCCACCTGTCACCGTGTTGCTCGGCAACGCAGATGCCGTTGCGATTGCGGTCGAAGGTGAAGCTTTCGCAGTCCCAACTCAGGGGCGACGCGGGAACCTCGTGACATTCGTGATCACTCGGCCCCAAGACTGAGTCATTATGGGTGACGTAATCCAGCCCGTTCGCGGGATGAACGACATATTGGGCGAAGACGCGCCGCTGTGGGAGCGCCTGG
>JAHEEO010000192.1 GCA_024640665.1 Rhodospirillales bacterium
GGCCAGCGGAGGTTACCCAGGATCATACGAAACCGGCCACATCATCGCAGGCCTGAATGAGATAGACGGCACAGACGTCAAAGTGTTTCACGCCGGTACGCGCAAGGACAACCACAACGTTGTTACCGCTGGCGGGCGCGTGCTTTGCGTTGTTGCGCGTGCACCGACAGTCTTAGCTGCTCAGCGACGCGCTTATGCAGCCGTCGAGCGAATCGACTGGGACGGTGCTTTTTACAGAACCGACATCGGCTACCGGGCCATTCAACGCCAACAGAGCGACCAATAATTCGCCTTCGCGGTTAATGCTCGCGCGGCCCCGCGCGAGCGCCGCTAATCTATCGCTTCATCGCCTCGAAGAATTCTGCATTGGTCTTCGTGTCTTGCAGCTTGTTCAGCAAGAATTCGACAGCGGCCAATTCATCCATTGGATGCAGCACCTTTCTGAGCACCCACATTTTTTGCAGTTCATCGGGAAGCGTTAAATATTCTTCTTTGCGAGTACCAGACCGGTTGATGTTAATGGCCGGGAAAATACGTTTCTCAGCAATGCGCCGATCCAGATGGATTTCCATGTTACCGGTGCCTTTAAACTCTTCGTAGATGACATCGTCCATCTTTGAGCCGGTATCAATCAAAGCGGTAGCAATAATGGTTAAGCTGCCGCCTTCTTCGATGTTGCGCGCAGCACCAAAGAACCGCTTTGGTCGTTGCAAGGCATTGGCATCGACACCACCCGTCAACACTTTGCCGGATGAGGGCACAACAGTGTTGTAGGCACGCGCCAAACGCGTAATGGAGTCGAGAAGAATGATTACATCTTGTTTATGCTCAGTGAGGCGTTTGGCCTTCTCTATGACCATTTCGGCAACTTGAACATGCCGTGTTGCCGGCTCGTCGAAGGTACTCGACACGACTTCGCCGCGCACTGTGCGAGCCATTTCCGTCACTTCTTCAGGCCGCTCGTCGATCAACAAGACAATCAACGTGCAGTCCGGGCTATTTGCCGAAATTGCTGCTGCAATGTTCTGCAGCAGCATTGTCTTACCGGCCTTTGGCGGCGAAACAATCAGACCGCGCTGCCCCTTACCGATAGGCGCAACCATGTCAATGATGCGAGCTGTCAGGTCCTCGGTGCTGCCATTGCCCTGCTCGAGCTTTAATCGCTCTTTCGGGAAAAGCGGCGTCAGATTCTCAAACAGCACCTTGTTTTTGGCATTTTCCGGTGCATCTTTGTTGATCTGGCCGACTTTGAGCAGCGCGAAATAACGTTCGCCGTCTTTAGGCGGACGTATCTGCCCTGAAACCGTATCGCCGGTGCGCAGATTAAAGCGCCTTATCTGGCTGGGTGACACATAGATGTCGTCGGGCCCTGCCAGGTATGAACTATCCGACGAGCGCAGGAACCCGAATCCGTCCTGCAGAATCTCGAGCACACCTTCGCCAAAGATATTTTCCCCATTCTTGGCGCTGGCCTTCAGAATCGAGAAAATAATGTCTTGCTTGCGAGACCGAGCCAGGTTTTCCAAACCCATCGATTCTGCAAGCGTAACGAGATCTGCTGCCGGTCGAGTCTTTAGCTCGGCCAGGTTCATTGCATCTTTAGAAGACTCGAGTTCGTCCGCGGGAATTACGTCGAATTCCTCGTCATCAGGAAACTCCTCACGCGCTTTCTTATTGCGACGTGAAGGTCTCTTCGGACCTCCCTCCCTTTGTGGCCGCGGGCCATTTTTGACCCGGGTACGTGCTGAATTGCCCAAATATCCCCTCACGAATCTTTACCAAAGCGATGCGCCAGTCGCACCGAAACCGTTATGCCAGATGAGAGTCGAGAAACGACTCCAACTGCGCCTTTGAAACGGCACCGACTTGCTGTGCTGCAACCGTGCCGTCTTTAAATAGAAGTAGTGTTGGTATGCCACGAATGTTGTACTTTGGCGGCGTCAATGGATTTTCGTCAATATTCAACTTGACGATCTTGAGCTTGTCTTTGTACTCATCGGCAATCGAATCCAGAAGCGGCGCAATCATTTTGCAAGGTCCGCACCATTCTGCCCAAAAATCCAACAAAACCGGCGTATCCGTATTTACGACGTCTTTGTCGAAATCGCTATCCGTTGTATGTACGATGTGCTCGCTCACTCGATCAAACCTCCAGTAGTTTTAGTACCCGCGTTAGACTTACCGCGCCTGGTGAATTCCTTTTTGCATCGTCGGGTTACCAGGAATTACATTTAGAAAGTGACGAAGCTCGGCCGGTGAGGCACAATGTTCAGCTGGTCGCCTTCTTTGAGGCTCACGGGAATCTTGTGGGTGTCTGAGAAGGCGAGGTCATCGCCTGTAGCCCTATTTGAACCGTTGAGACGAGAATTTGCAAGCCCCCAGATCATCCTTTGAGAACCCCAATAACATGGCCGAACACCTATCGGAACTCAGTTTCGACGATTTAACGCTCGCCGAAGGCCTCAAGAAGGGGATTGCGGCAACCGGCTTTAAGTTCTGTACGCCCATTCAGGCCCAAACATTGCCTATTGCGCTGGCCGGTCGGGACGTTGCTGGCCAAGCACAAACCGGCACCGGTAAGACCGCGGCATTCTTGATCGCGATGTACCAACATCTTGAAAATAATAAAGAAAAACATGGGAGCGGCCACGATCCACTGGCGCTGATACTGGCCCCGACACGCGAACTGGCCATTCAGATCCACAGCGATGCAGAGCAAATCGGCGCGCACCTGCCCTACCAATTAGGGCTCGCCTATGGTGGTGTAGATTATGACAAACAGCGTCAGCAGCTAGAAAACGGCGTCGACGTACTGATTGGCACGCCCGGCCGCCTCATTGACTATTTTAAGCAAAAAGTCTTCAACCTGCGCCGCTGCGAGGTCATGATCCTCGACGAAGCCGATCGCATGTTCGACCTGGGGTTCATAAAAGACATTCGCTTCATATTGCGCCGCTTGCCGGAGCGAGAACAGCGCTTGAACATGCTGTTTTCAGCCACTTTGTCACATCGTGTTCTCGAGCTTGCCTACGAACATATGAACGACCCGGAGCTCGTGCGCATCGAGCCCGACAAAATGACCGTTGATCGGGTGAAGCAGTGCATTTACTTCCCACCGAACGACGAAAAGATCCGCTTACTCATCACGCTGCTGCGCGAAAAGAACGCAACTCGGACGATGATTTTTGTAAACACAAAAAGATCCGCAGAGCGTCTAGGCGAATTTCTAGCCGCCAACGGCATCGAAGCAGCCGCAATTTCCGGCGACGTGCCCCAACGCAAGCGTCAGCGAATGCTTACCGACTTTCAAGAAGGTAAATTAGCGGTATTGATAGGCACCGATGTGGCCTCGCGTGGCCTGCACGTGCCAGCTGTTAGCCACGTATTCAACTTCGATCTCCCGCAAGATGCAGAAGACTATGTCCATCGCATCGGTCGCACTGCACGCGCAGGAGCATCAGGAGATGCAATCAGTTTTGGCTGCGAAGACTACGTTGAGTCGCTACCGCTGATTGAGGATTACATTGGCCGCAAGATTCCAGTTGAACAATATGATCACGAAAAGCTGCTGGTGATCGAAAGACCGCCCTATAAGCCAAGAGAAAAATCGAATCGCCGGCCGCCAAGAAAAGGTTCGACTTCGAGTGGTGGCGGTCAGCGCGACAGACGCGGCCAGCGTCCGAGGCAGCGGTAGGCAGTCGGCGACGCTGCAGACGACGCTAACCTGGGTAACTGGGATTCAACGAATGTCAGGTGTCAATTCCGCCAGGCTATCAACTGCCAGTTCCGTCGTTGAATCGCGGCTTGGCTGCCGCGTATCCGGACGGCGAATCGTAACGGCGTGCGGCAGGCCGTAAGCAAGCGCGGCTTCGATGACCGGCTCACTGTCGTCAAAAAACACAGTATTTCCGGGCTTGAATGCCAACTTGCGTTCAAGCAGCGGCCAGAATTCAGGCGCCTCTTTGGCATGCCCGGTTTCGTGCGATGACACGATGTCATCAACGAACCGATCGAGGTGCGTCTGACGGAGTTTTACTGCCAGCGTCTCCGGATGGGCGTTAGTTACGATGACCAATCTTCGTTTTGAGAGCCGCGCGACTCGCAGAAATTGCACGACGCCAGGAAGATAACCAATCATGTGGCGCATTTCATGCTTGAGTTCGGAGATGTTCAGCCCCAGCTCCTGCGTCCAATGGTCAACGCAATACCACTTCAAACTGCCCCTAACTTGTGCGTAACGGGCTTCTATTTCAGCTAATGCGACTTCATCGCTAAGACCGCGGAGCTTACCGTAGTAAGTTGGGACTAATTCCAGCCAGAAAAAGTTGTCGAATGCCAGATCAAGCAGCGTGCCGTCCATATCTAGCAGCAAGGTATCGATTTGCTTCCAGCGGATCGGTGGGTTTGTAATGTCCATCGTGACCATCATTGTAGCAAGAGGCATCTAAGTGAATTTGGACATTAGCCCGACGCTGCTCGAATCGGTGCGCCAGATCGCCCGTCGCGCTGGCGACGCGATCATGGAAGTTTACAGTCGTGAATTCGCAGTTGAACTTAAAGACGACCGATCACCACTCACAGAGGCTGATAAAGCGGCACATACCATCATCGCCGCGGGCTTGGCGGCGCTGGCCGAGCCGCTGCCGATACTGTCCGAGGAATCGAGTGCCGACGACATTAGCGGGCGCCGCGGCTGGAGTACCTACTGGCTCGTGGATCCGCTAGACGGCACGAAGGAATTCATCAAGCGCAATGGTGAATTCACGGTAAATATCGCACTCATCCACAACCACGAACCAAAACTGGGCGTCGTGTACGCCCCGGCTATCGATCGGCTTTACAGTGGCGTGGTCGGCGCAGGTGCCTGGCTGGAAGGAGACGGAGAAGCGGCCTCGGCCATCCAAACGCAACCGCTATCGAGTCGGCCATTGCGCGTCGTTGGCAGCCGCAGCCACGCCAGCGATGCCCTCGCCGGCTACTTGGCTTCACTGGGCGCGCACAGCATGGTACCAATGGGCAGCTCGCTGAAGATTTGCCTCGTTGCCGAGGGCAAGGCCGATGTCTACCCGCGGCTCGGCCCGACTTCGGAGTGGGACACGGCTGCGGCACATGCTGTGCTGCTCAGTGCCGGAGGGGGTATGATAGATACCGGTGGGGAGCCGCTACGTTACAACACCAAAGACGACTTGCTCAATCCGCATTTTGTCGCTTATGGCGATGGCACCCGCAGCTGGCTTTCGTAACCGCGAGAACTGTGGTGGACTCAAAAATCGAAACCGAATCTTTTAAGAACGCAACCCGCCTAAAACAATTGCGCATCGAGCATCGCAGTCTCGACGACGAGATTGCCCGACTGAGCCTGGATCCGGCAGTCGATCAAGTTCAGCTCCGGCGCCTGAAACGGCGCAAACTTGTTCTCAAAGACATGATCCTGCAGTTTGAAAGCGACTGCATTCCCGATCTAAACGCTTGATCTACTGCGCAGTGTGAATTTCCTGTTTCGCGTACTATCGCGAAGTGGCCAAGGTAGATGCGGGCGAATGGATGTAATTGCAGATATAGGCGCAACGCATTCACGTTGCGCATTGCTCGACCCGGAGGGCCGAATCCAAGCGCCCGAGTTATTCAATAACGCGGATTTCGAAGGACTCGAATCGCTGTTGAACGCTTATTTGGAGCGGCGTAGATCGACGGACCGCCCGACACGGGCAGCACTTGCCGTTGCGGCCCCCATCCTGGGCGACCACGTTGAGATGACTAACCTCGAGTGGAGCTTTTCTCAGATCAGCTTACAAGTCAGCCTCGGTGTGCGCCGGCTTCAGGTCCTAAATGATTTCGAAGCGCTCGCATGGAGTCTGCTGGACCTAGACGCGACAGCCACGCAACAAATCGGTCGGGGCAAAGGCGAAAGACGCGGCGCACGCGGCGTTCTCGGCCCCGGATCCGGCCTGGGCGTTAGCGCTCTGGTGCCGCATGCCGATGGCT
>JAHEEO010000193.1 GCA_024640665.1 Rhodospirillales bacterium
TTGCGACAAACTTCTCAATAAACTCATCTGCTACAGCACGCTGGACGATGACCCGCTCGGTAGACATACAGATCTGGCCTTGATGCATGAACGTTCCGAAAGTGGCCGCGTTGACTGCGAGCTCGATGTCCGCGTCGTCAAGCACGATCAGCGCATCTTTGCCCCCTAGTTCGACACAGCATTTTTTGAACAGCGCGCCAGCTCTGCCGGCCACCTGTGAACCGACTGCCGTCGAGCCTGTGAAGCTCACGCCGTGCACGGCGGAATTCGCCACTAATTCATCTCCCACGTCCGCGACGTGATCGCGCGAGCACGTGACGACGTTGAATACGCCTTTCGGCACACCTGCTTCTTCTAGAATTTCGGCGATCAGCAAGCCACCGGATACAGGCGTTTCCTCGGATGGTTTAAGGACAATGGCATTGCCAACAGCCAAAGCAACCGCGAATCCGCGCGAAGAGAGTATCAGTGGAAAATTCCATGGCGAAATGACTGACACGACGCCGAGTGGCTCGCGAACCACCAAACTCAGCTTGCCGTGGTCCGAGGGCAGGATCTCGCCATTGCTTTGATATGCGGCTGCTGCTGCAGCGCGATAAACGCCAGAGCTATAGCCAGTCTCAAACATGGTCTTGCCAATCCACGAACCGCCTTCGTCTATGAGCGCGGTTTGGAACTCTTTCATTCGCGCGTCGAGGATGTCGCCAACCTTGTGTACGATGCGCGCGCGCGCAGAGTGTGACATTGCCGCCCATTCAGGCTGCGCTGCCGAAGCAGCTTCGATGGCGCGCGATGCGTCGGCGCGCGATGCGTCAGCCACGGCGTGACATACGGCGCCGGTTGCCGGGTTTAATACGTCGAACGTGGCGCCGTCGCTGGCCGGGACCCATTCTCCGTTGATGTACATCTTCTTTGTATCACTCATGTCTTCATGCTCTCCTGTCTGCATGTCGCGCTACTGGTTACTCAAGAACGCTTCGCTGTACTCAATGATTCGTTTTGCATTTTTGCCCAAGTCGCTAAGTCCGACTCGCGAGCGTGATCGCATGTCTATTCGGCTGCCTGTTCCGTTGGGCGTCACTCGGATTACGACATCGTCTTTAAAGCGAAAAAATCGTGTTGTGTCGACGGCCTCGATGATGCCGGTGTAGGGATCCCCAGCTATGATCTCCCAGCCCAGCGATTCGGCAGTTTCGAATGCCAACTGAAATGCCGCGCCGGTGTCTAGCTGGCTGATAATTGGCACTATTTCCGGGTGCACTTGACGCTGCACGGCGGCTACTTCAGCGCCACCGTATTCGATTGGGTTGCTGTTGGGACCTCGAAGCGGGATCACCGCGCTGAATGCGGGCGGATTGTCGAGATCGGTTGTGATGTCGTTTATGAAGTCACCCACTGGCGGACTCGCTTCATTAATTGCCATTGTTGCGACAGGAACTGCGAATAGCAGTGCCGCCAAGCCGCACACGATGCGTGAGCCGCCGAATTTTTTGGCGACCAGGAGCGTTAGGATTGCAAGCGCTGCACCGATGCCGCCTGCGTAAGCAAGTGTGCGCAGGGTTTCAAAGGCCGTGCGGAATCCTACCAGGCCACGCGGTGCACCCGCGACCAAATAGGCGATGACGCCCAGGAAAATCAGGGCTGCTAGTAGCAGTAGTTTCGTCCAGAGACGAAACGCCGGATTATCATTCACTGTGCGACTCCTTCCAGGCGAATGCGGCTGTGCTGCGCGCTATGGCAGTCTTCCCAAGCCGCACGGTAGTATAGACGTCCCGTCGGCGCCCTGTCAGGCCCCCGAACGGCCTGGTTAGGGTTTGGATTGATCGAAATCATTGTTTCCTCTTCGTAGCAATTTGAGTTGGTACGCGCTGGTTGCCTGTTCGCTTGCCGTCTTAACCGGTTTTGCCGGCTGTGCAACTTATCGCCCGACGCCAGTTAGCGAATCTCAAGTGGCATTGCCAGCAGCCACCGACGGCCCGATCGCAGCGGTTGCGCAGCGAATCAGTTCGCAGTTGCAGGCCGATGAGTCAGCATTGTGGCTGTTACCAACCAGCCGCGATGCCTTCTTGTCGCGCCTTGGCTTGATTGATACAGCAACGACTTCACTGGATATTCAGTACTTTCTTTGGCAAGACGACTGGTCTGGCCAGTTTTTGCTAGAGCGATTGCTGCAGGCAGCCGACCGCGGCGTTAGAGTCAGATTACTAATTGACGATGTGGCTGAATTCTCGCGCGATGCAATGATGTTTGGGGTCTCGAGACACCCGAATATCGAAGTCAAGATATTCAACCCTTGGCGAACGCGCACGCGAATGCCAAGGGCAGCCGAGTGGGTTTTTCGAGTAGATACCCTCAATCATCGCCTGCATAACAAGACGATTATCGCTGACGGGCTTTTCGCAATGATTGGAGGGCGCAATGTCGGAGACCGCTACTTTGGTGTGTACGAGAAATTCGTCCAGCACGATCTCGATATTCTCTTTTCCGGCGCGCTAGTTGGGCCCGTGGAGAGCGACTTCGACAACTATTGGCGTGCTGGTTTGTCGGTTCCTATTCAGCGGTATTTAAAACCGCGCCGCGGCCCATTGTCTTTGGCTGAGCTTCGACTCATGTTCGGCGAGACGATCATCGAAGGTGAGCGGCTAGCGCAGGCGTATGACACCAGCGCCACCAGTTCCGAGCAATGGATACAGTCGCTAGACCGTGATTTCAGTGTGGGCAAGGGCAGGTACATTTTCGACGATCCCGATGTACGGACCGTGCGCCCAGAGCAGGTGGGCGAGGAATTACTCGAGTTCTTGGCAACGACGCAACGTGAACTCATCATCGTAACGGCATATTTCGTTCCCAGTGATGAGTTGATGCAGATACTGGAAAGCCTGGCTGCGCGAGGGGTTCGAATCGTGCTGCTGACCAATTCAATTCAAACCAACAATCACATGCTGGCCCATGTGGGCTACAAACGTTGGCGAAAGCGCCTCCTGCGCATGGGAATCGAGCTTTTTGAGGCCAAACCTGATGCGGCATTGATGTCGAGTCACACAGTTGGCGGCACAACGCCGGAATTCCTTGGCTTGCATTCGAAAGCCATTGTCATTGACGACCGCTGGTCGCTGGTCGGCACGCCAAACTTGGATCCACGGGCATTGAAAATTAATACTGAAAACGCCGTGATTGTCGATAGCATCGATCTGGCGCGGCGTCTGAAAACGCTGATTCTGGAGGCCGCCGTTCCTGAAAACGCATGGCGCATCCAGTTTGATGCGCGCGGGCAACTCGTGTGGTCTGATGACGAACAGCAGCTTAAGCGCGAACCCAAGAATGGATTTGGGCAGAGAATTAAAGAGTTTCTGTTTAGCTTGCTGCCGATTAAAAACCAGGCCTGAGCAGAAAGTCGTTAATCTTCGTCGTCAGACTCGGCGCCGTTGTCTTCTTCGAGCAAATGGCGCTTGTCCGGAACATCGCGCCAGTCATCCGCATCAGGCGGTGGCTCTTTGGCTTGCGCTAACACGGGCCAGTCCTTCGCGAGGCGGGCATTAATCTCTATGAAGTCTTCTTGCCCGTCCGGAACGTCGTCTTCGGAACAAATGGCTTCGACCGGGCATTCAGGCTCACACAGCGTGCAGTCGATGCATTCTTCCGGGTCGATCACGAGCATGTTGGGCCCCTCGTGGAAACAATCCACAGGACAAACCTCCACGCAGTCGGTGAATTTGCACTTAATGCAGCTCTCAGTGACGATGAAGGTCATGCCGTACCTCTTGCGGCTCCAGTCGAAGGCTGCGCATTCTCCTACAAAAGCGCGCAATGTCCAAGCATTTAGCGGCGTTGGTCGCTCGGGATGTCAGCGGAGCAGCCTCAAAGCTGCGCTTCTGGAACGTGCACGACAAGCCCGTCCAGCGCCTCCGTGACCTCGATTTGGCAGCTCAAGCGGCTTGAACCATGCCTATCCAGTACGCAGTCGAGCATGCCGTCTTCCTGCGCATCGGCCTCGCTGAGCTGATTCGCCCAGGTCGCATCAACGTAAACGTGGCAGGTGGCGCAAGAGCAGGCGCCGCCGCATTCGGCCACAATTCCATCGATATCGTTATCGATTGCCGCCTCCATGACCGAGATCCCGGGGGTTGCTTCAATGGTCTTTGCGCTGCCATCGGGTTGAATAAACGTGATTTTTACCATTGTCGAGGCGTCATCCTTGTGCGTATAGACGGCAATATGCTTATGCAGATGTTTTGTCTGTCCAGTCGGGGCATCAGGCTATAATCTATTCTCTACTAATCTTTGGGTGTTTTCGAACCAAGCGCCTACTCCAAGTGGCACTGCCGAATCCTGGCTGCAAACAGCTGGGCGGCTAGCTTCACGCGTAATAATTTATGCTGAGAGCTTGCCAGCAGACCCGCAGCGGAGTCACTAGGCAGGAATAATAGATTGACCATGAGTCAGAACATAGAAAAACAGAACGATTCGATTGTCGTCCGGTTCGCCGGTGATTCCGGTGACGGCGTTCAATTAATGGGCACACAGTTTGTCAATGCGACAGCGCTTGCCGGAATGGATTTCGCAACCTTTCCCGACTATCCCGCAGAAATCCGCGCGCCGGTCGGCACTACTTTCGGTGTGTCCGCGTATCAAATAAACCTCGGGGCAGGCCCCATTACGACGGCCGGCGATCAACCTCAGGTATTGATCGCGTTCAATCCCGCTGCCCTAAAAGTCAATCTGCCATTGCTGCAGGACGGGGCGTTGATCGTCGTGAACAGCGGCACGTTCACAGCGCGCAATTTGTCCAAGGCGGGCTACTCGGTCGATCCGCGCACCACCGGTGAGCTTGCGACCTATCAAGTCGTTGAGATGGATATCACCAAGTGGACACTCGAAGCTGTAAAGGATTTTGGCCTGTCGAAGAGCGATGCAGGGCGGAGTAAAAACTTCTGGGCCCTGGGCCTCGTGCTTTGGATGTTCAATCGGGAGCTCGATTCCATTGCGGCCTGGATAGAAAAGAAATTTGCGAAGTTGCCTGATATTCGTGACGCTAACCTTGCCGCGCTGCACGCCGGCAATGTCTATGGCGAAACGGCTGAGTTCGCCGCCGCAATCCCGCATGTCGGTACGGCGAAGGCGCGGTTCGAGCCCGGTGAATACCGGGGCGTCAGTGGCAGCGAAGCATTAGCCCTCGGTCTGGCCGCAGCGGGTGAGTTGGCCGATCGAAAGCTGATATTCTGTTCTTATCCTATAACGCCGGCATCGCCTTTGCTGCACCAGCTTGCACGCATGGGAGATCTTGGTGTGGCGGTGTTCCAGGCCGAAGACGAAATCGCTGCCGCATGCGCAGCTATCGGTGTCTCATACGGCGGTTCAATCGGCGTCACGTCCAGTTCGGGCCCGGGCATCGCGCTGAAAACAGAGGCAATTGGCTTAGCCATTAACGCCGAACTGCCGTTGGTTGTCGTGAATTCGCAGCGCGGCGGGCCCAGCACCGGGCTGCCGACAAAGACGGAACAGTCCGATCTGTATCTTTCTGTTTACGGCCGCAATGCCGACGCGCCGCTCCCGGTTATCGCGGCATCTTCGCCGAGCGATTGTTTCGAGGTGGCGATTGAGGCTGTGCGGATTGCGCTCCGCCACATGACGCCGGTGATCTTGTTGTCCGACGGTTACCTGGCCAATGCTGCAGAGCCGTGGCTTATTCCCGATGTCGACTCGTTTGAGCGGATCTCTACGAATCCTGCCCCGACAGGTGACGCCGCCGCCAACGCAATTTTCAGCCGCGACGAGAAATCACTCGGCAGGCCCTGGGTCAGCCCCGGGATGCCCGGTCTGATGTATCGCACGGGCGGCCTGGAGAAGGACTTCAACACTGGGCATATCTCCTATGACGCCGACAACCATCAGGCGATGACCAACCTCCGGGCCGACAAAATCGCGCGTATCGCCGACTTTATTCCGCAGCAGAAAGTCGAGGTCGGTGA
>JAHEEO010000194.1 GCA_024640665.1 Rhodospirillales bacterium
GCGAGCTGGACAACTGGGCATCGAGAGCATTGCAGATCTAACGCCGTTTGCATCTCGAATGACGATAGGCGGCGACTATGAGTTTTTCGTCCGGCCAGAGTGGGCCGCGTTGACGCAGCAATATAGCTTGCCCTTCAGTAACGAGGTTTCGATGGACAGCACGTTAATGTACTCAGCGCTAGCGGCCGGTGAAGTCGATGTCATTTCTGCATTCTCGAGCGATGGCAGGCTTTTTGAATACAATCTTGTCGTGCTGGACGATTCACTCGAAGTCTTACCAGCTTATGATGCCGTCGTGCTTGCGGGGCCGACTCGTCATTCAAAGCCCGGACTCGCTGAGTCACTAGCGGTGCTTAACGGCACAATAGACTCTGCCGCTATGCAGCGTGCCAATAGATACGTTGACTTGGTCGGTGGCTCGATCACTGAAGCGGCAGAGTCTTTGGATTCGCCAGTACCACATAATGATTGACGGCCTCGACCAACAGCATCCAGGAGCGGTGTCCAGCAACGCTATCCAGCCAGAGGTGCCCTGGCACTGCCAAGTCTGTGAGATTCTAGAAGGGCGCCATGATAGTTGCCGAGCCAAAAGGGGAGAACTTTCGATGACAGAGCGTGTATCTAAGCACTTCGTGTGCGTTTTTCTGGTCCCACTAACGATGTTTTGTGGGTTGCTTCTTTTCGCCAGCTCAGCGTCTGCGCAGTTTCCTGCCGAAATGAATCCGCTGGTTCGGCGAGGCGATACCCAGCAAGTGGCGGGCCATACGCATATCATCCTCGATGAGAACGCAACTTTCGTGCCCAACGTTGGCATCGTGGTCGGCGAGCGTGCCACGCTGATCATCGATACCGGTCTTGGCGAGCGCAATGGCCGAATCATTCTGCGCGAGGCCCGCGGGCTTAGCGGCAACGACAAGTTCGTGGTTGCTGCGACTCACTATCATCCGGAACACGACTTGGGTGCCGAAGCATTTCCGGACAATGCGATATTGGTGCGTTGGTCCGAACAGCAAAGGGAGATTGATCGATTCGGGCTTGAAACCATCGAACGTTTCTCGAGCTTTGCACCTGTTGTCGCTGAATTATTGGAGGGTGTGCAGTACCGCGACGCAGATGTCATCTTTCCGGATGAAGTCACGCTCGATCTTGGTGGTGTGCACGTTCGCGTGATAGGAGTCGGGCCAAATCACACGATTGGCGACACGGTGTTTTTTGTCGAAGAAGACAAAGTGTTGTTTGCCGGCGATGTCGTGATGCCAGTGTTTCCCGCTGCGAGCGCCCAGTTCGGTAACGTCGATAAGTGGATTGCGAATATGGATGCTTTCGAAGCGCTCGGGCCCGCGGTAGTAGTGCCGGCGCATGGCGCGCTGGGCAATGTGGATTCTATTCGAGTGTATCGCGACTATTTGACCGCCGTGCGCGACCGCGCAACCGGTCTGGCAAGCAGTCGTGCGGACGTCGATTCCGTCATAGCGGCAGTCGCTACGGAAATTGCAGCAGAATTCGCCGTACTGCACCCCGCAACTGGATCACCCACGGGGCGCATTGCCAGTGCCATCCGCATGGCTTTACGGGAGTAAGCAAGCGCCCAGAACTGGTAACCGAAGACCGAGTCGAACCCTTCAAAATCGCGGTAAGAAGCCGTTACCTGATCGTAGGAATCCACTCGGCAAGCGCACGTCCAATGGCATGTGGAGAAATCTCCTGAACGTAGTGGCTACCGAATACGGTAACCTCGCGCTGATTCTTCAAGCCGCGCACAAACTTAAGTAGGGCAGGGTTGGCGAGGATTGCGCCTGGCACTGCTCGCACAAACAACTTTGGTACACGTGCGTCGTTTGCCAACCACGCCGTGTAACTTTGCACCAGCGCTTCCGTGTCTTCGGGTTGTCCACCCAGCGGCAATTCTCGCGGCCATTCCAGCGTCGGGCGACGGCTCTCGCCCGGTTCCAGATAGGGTCGGCGATACTCGGCTTTGTCGGCTTCGCTCAAGTAATATTCGAGACCGCCAATGAGTAATTGCTCGACGAACATATTGTCATTGAGCACTGCATCTTCGCCGGCCTCTGAGCGAAAGGTCGCGAAAGGTCCCGCAGTTGGAATGGGATTCGGCGGTATACCGGGCGGTCGGAGAATGGCCTCCATGTATGCCAAGCCTTGCATGCGCTCAGGATAGCGTTGTGCCCAACTCAGACCCACGCCCGAACCCCAATCATGAATGACGAATATCGCATTCCGAGTCAATTGGAGCGTCTCAAACAGCTCAAACAAGTAGTCACGATGCGTAGCAAATTTGTATCGACCGGCGGCACTATCCGGCAGCGGAGCGGAATCGCCCATGCCAATCATGTCCGGCGCAATACAACGACCCAGGTGCTGCACATGTGGAATGATATTGCGCCACAAATACGATGAAGTCGGATTGCCGTGCAAAAATACGATTGGATCGCCGCTGCCGGCTTCGTAATATGCCATGTCAAGCCCATTCACTCGCACACTCTGTTTTTGACTTTCCCAACTTGATGTTTGCGCAGATGCAGTTGTGCCTTTCAATAAAAATGGTGCAGCAACTGCCGAGCCGGCGGCGGCACCAAATAGTTGTCGGCGGTTAAAATGTTTCGTCATGGAGGTGCTCCAACTCAGTAGCGGTTCGGATCCACAGTGAATGTATTGAATGTAAGGCGGGATCTAGTTATGAGTATGCATATTACAGGCTTCTGAAAACTAGATGCTTCTGCAAAGTGGGTCGGCGGGATGCCGTTTACAGATAAGGCGAAAATAGAGCAGCGGCCGAGTCACGAATTCGCACGATTAGAGGGCGTGATTCTATCGCTTCAATTGATATTTGAGTGGCTTGACTAATTGTCTCGTCGAAATGGGTGCGCAATTGTGTGCACAATTGTCGGCTCCAGACTTCTACGCCCAATTCAAAATTCAGTCGCAGACTCCGTGGATCCAAGTTGGCAGATCCGATCAAGCTGTATTCGTCATCAACAACGAATAATTTGGAATGACAAAATGGCGGCGGTTGCTCGTAGATTTCAATGTTCCATTCAAGAAGTTCCGCGTATTGATTTCGGCTCGCCCATCTAATATAGGGAAGATTGTTCTTTTGTGGCAGTACGATGCGAATGCGTACGCCCCGCAACGCAGCGGAGAGCAGGGCACCCGTCAACTCTCGGTTCGGTAAGAAATACGGCGTCATAATATCTATTCGATGTACGGCCGTGCTGACGGCACCTTGAATAACCATCGACATGCGGTCGAAGGTGTCGTCGGGGCCATCCGGTATCGCGCGGCATTCGGCATTGCCTGCCGTCGTCGTTGCAGTACGTTCGGGAAGTTCATACTGTTCACCAGAAGCGAAATTCCAATCGTGTACGGCAATTGATTCTAGGTCGGCAGCGACTGGCCCGGAAATCATGAAGTGCATGTCGCTCACGCTTCGGCCCTTTGCCGTCGCAATGTGATCGGAGCTGATGTTCATGCCTCCGGCAAAGGCAACTTGCCCATCCACTACGAGTATTTTGCGGTGGTTACGCATGTTTAGGTGCAGATTTAATGGTAGGAGTCGCAATGGCAGAAACCGAGCAATCGGAATGCCGCGTTTGCGCAGTTCTTTCGAGATGCGTCTCGGCGAGTAAAGTTCTCCGACGCCATCAATGAGCACTTTGACGTCCACTCCACGTTGTTGGGCAGCGGCCAAGCCGTCGACAAACTGATCGCCGGATTGATCGTGATTGAAAATATATGTTGAAAGGATAATGCGCTTTTGCGCTGTATCTATTGCTTTAAGCATGGTCGGATATGCGGCTTCACCGTTGCGCAGCGCTTCTATCGTGTGGCCGACATGCAGATCGAAAGCTGATAGCCGATGACCGATGGCACGGCTCGCTGTGGCTAGGATTTCACTCGATGGCCTTGATGCATGGCCATGTTCGTAGCTGAGGAAGCTATTGCCGCTGCGAAGTTGTTTGGCCCGTGTTCGAACGCGGTTGATCCCGAATACGAAGTACAGGAAAGCACCTGCAAACGGGACCAGCGCACAAACCGCCACCCAGGCCGCTGCTGCGCGTGGATCGCGCTTGTATATCAAAGCGTGCACGGTACCCGCAGTTGCGGTGATCAAGTGCAAGACGGCTAGCGTCGCGGCAAACATAAGAGACCTTGTCGTTGGCGTGAGGTTATGTTCTCACAAGTGCTTTCCAGCCCCAGGTACAGTGACCGGAAAGTCCAGCGCGCCGAGCGCTGTTAACTGCAATTGGGCCTTACTGTACCAATTGTCCAGTGGCTATGAGTTGGACTCGTCCGCCAATCAGCGTTTCCACGCCAATATCCAGGTAGATGTGTGAGGGCCGGTTGATTTCAAAACCTTGCTCGACAGTGTAGTGACCCTTGAGCCCGAGTAATTTTAGATATGCGGCAAAAGCCGAATTGGCTGAGCCGGTTGCCGGGTCTTCGCGCATTACGACGCCATCGAAGAAGAACATGCGAGCAGCGAAATCCGCCCCGGTGCTGTAACCACCTTTGCATACGATGAACGGCGCATTGTCTATGCTGCCATCAGCCGGGGTTGGCGGCTTTTTTGCACGTTTTAACGCAGCGATTGAATTCACAGCGATAACGACAAATTGTAGTCCGCACTGCAATTGCGCTGGTGGAATCGATAGATCTATATCGGAGGTGTTTACGCCAATCAGCATCGCCGCTTCTTCGGCTGTTATTACTGTGAGTTGGCGCGTAGTTGGCGGTGTCATCCACGCTAAGCCGTCGCGGAACACTACCGGAATATCTCCGGCATCGAGTTCCAATGTAATCGGGCGTAATCCTTTGGTTAGATCCCAGGCAGTGCCGAGCGTTGGGTGGCCTGCAAATGGCAGCTCGCTGCTGGGCGTGAAAATTCGAACGCGGGCGCGATTTCCGGTTTCCCGGGTTACGAATGTCGTTTCTGAAAAATTGAATTCCTGAGCGAGTTTTTGCATCTGCGCAGTGTCGAGATGACTTGCTCCGCGCACTACAGCGAGTTGGTTGCCGGCAAACTTGCTATTGGCGAATACGTCAACAATTGAATAGTTCATGAAGCTTGCTTCCTTATCGATACCTGAATCTTATGCCAAGTACGATGTAGTTATCGTCGGGGCATTCAGTGCAGCGATGCTAGATCTGCAAGCGTGAGCCCCTGCGAGCTCGCGACTTTTCGTAGGTGATTGACAAGAACTTTGCCGGCAATTCGCGATAAGTTGCTAAATTGCGGAGGGAATATGCTACGGTAACTGCCGTTAACAGCGTGCTGGTTGCAACCGTAATGCACCGTGCAGCGGTGCAGTCATAAGATTGATGCAAAGGGGTAGCGGAGTTCGATGAATAAGCGCGGCATTGGGCGACTTGTCGCGGCGGTTCCTGCAGCTGTTGCTTTTCCAGTCGCTATTGCATTCTCCGTCTGCGCGGTTGCGCAAGATGCAGGACAGATTTCACTCAGTCAGTATGATCCATCGTTGCCCCGCCAAAGCTGGCTAAGCAACGGCGGTGACTTGGCAAATCGCAACTACTCGCCGTTACTCGAAATCAATACAGAAAACGTCGCGCATCTAAAAGGTGTCTGGCGAACCTCATTGGGCGATTCCGGCATGGGGCCACAGTATTCTGCCGCGTCGCAGCCCATCGTTGCCGACGGCGTCATGTACGTGACTACCGGTGCCAACGATGTGTTTGCACTCGATATCGACACCGGCACCGTCAAGTGGATGTATGCAGCGAATCTCAGTGAGCGCATAAACACCGTGTGCTGCGGCTGGGTGAACCGGGGTGTGGCGCTTGGCGATGGCAGGATCTATCAAGGCCAGCTGGATGGAAGGCTGGTTGCCTTGGATATTCAAACCGGTGACGTGCTTT
>JAHEEO010000195.1 GCA_024640665.1 Rhodospirillales bacterium
TTCTTTCGGGTTTGTAATGCGAAGATTCTGGACATCCAGAATTTCATTGCCGTTGTCCGTCAAGTAGTCTTTTCGCCATATCGGCTGACCGCCAGCCTTAATAACCTGTCGGGCGACAAACGAACGCGCCATTGGTATTACTTCGATAGGCAATGGAAACGTGCCGAGCATTCCGACAAGTTTTGAGTCGTCAATAATGCAGGCGAATTTGCGCGCAGCGCCCGCAAGGATTTTTTCCCGCGTTAGCGCGCCGCCGCCGCCCTTTATTAGTTGCAGATGTTTCGTGGCTTCATCTGCGCCATCGACGTAAAGATCGATGTCGCCAATCGCAGACAGTTCCGATACCTTGATACCGAGCGCCTCTAATTGTTTCGTTGAGCGTTGCGAGCTCGACACAATGCCTTCCAGTCGATGCGCAATATCCGGGAGCGCTGCAATGAAAAACTCAACCGTGCTTCCGGTGCCGATGCCAATAGACATGCCATCTTCAATCAGGTCGATCGCTGCTAACGCAGCTTGGCGTTTCTTTTGCTTCTGATTCAAAGTTGTACCCCAGAAAAGCGAATGCCCGCTTGGAGGCGGGCATTCCATGTATTCATAGCCAAAAACGGCTCGAATAACAATTTGAAATGTTTAGCGTTTTTTACGCGCAACCTTTCTCTTAGTCTTCTTTTTAGCTACTTTTTTCTTAGCAGCTTTCTTTTTAGAAGCTTTCTTTTTGGTTGCTTTCTTTTTAGCTACCTTTTTCTTGGTAGCCTTTTTCTTAGCAGTTTTCTTTTTAGCTACTTTTTTCTTGGTCGCTTTTTTCTTGGCTGCTTTCTTTTTAGCAACCTTCTTTTTGGCGACCTTTTTCTTCGCTACTTTCTTTTTAGCTACTTTTTTCTTCGCTACTTTTGTCTTAGCGACCTTACGCTTAGTAACCTTCTTCTTACTCGTACTTTTCTTCGTTGCCATGGGTAGTTCTCCGTGATCGGGTTAACCGCAGCTGAGTATATATGAAGAAAAAAGAAATACCAGCATGTCTTGCATTTTTGCAAACTGCTTCAAATGCGAGCGTGCGAGTGAATGATGCGACGTTGATATGCGTGATCTTCAATTCGCTATTCAATCGATAGGATGAAGTCCCACTGTTGTTTTGTAATTGGCATGATGGATAGTCGATTGCCTTTCCTCAATAACAGTAGATCTTTTAGTGCGCGTTGTTCGTATTGCCGCAGTTCTGCAAGGCTAATAGTGCGTTTGAGCTTTCGCTTTAATTTTACGTCGACCATAAACCAGCGTGGCGATTTGGGATCGCTCTTTGCATCAAAGTGCTTGTTGTGCTTATCAAGCGCGGTGTCATCGGGATAAGCTTCTCGAACGATTTCCACAATGCCAACGATACCGGCCGGTTCGCAGCTGGAGTGATAAAAGAACGCGACGTCTCCCAGTTTCATGTCATCGCGCATGAAATTGCGCGCCTGATAGTTGCGAACGCCGTCCCAACAAGTTGTCTTGTTCTTGCTGTTTGCTAAATCTGCAATGCTAAATGCTGTGGGTTCGGACTTGATTAGCCAAAATGTCATACGTGTTCTCCGCTAGAAGAAATGCACGGCGCGATCCGTGACAACACCCCATAGAGGAATGTCCCAAGATTCGACAGGTAGCAGCGGCACTTCTTGAAAGTCGTATGCGACGCCTAGCAGCTTCGGTCGCTGAAAATTACTGCGCGTTTTTAGATATGCAAAGCGTCGATCATAAAATCCGCCGCCCATGCCCAGTCTGTTCCCAGCCCTGTCGAATCCCACCAGTGGCACTAAAACTAAGTCGAGAAGTCGTGTCGAGCAGGGAATTCCGCGCACGGGTTCGGCAATACCAAATGCGTTTAGCCGCAATTTATCTTGGTCTCTAACCTGCACGAATTTCATGCTTCGATTGTGGATGACCGGGATAAAGAATTGTCTAGAGCTGGGTTCGCATAAGTTGATGAGTTCAGCCAGGGAAGGCTCGCCATCAAACGCATGGAACAGGGCAACTCTGCCTGCCCGTCTAAACACGGGTAGCCGCAAAAGCCGCCGGCAAATGGCGTTATTTGCTCGACGACGTTCCGCGGCAGACAATGCACGGCGTTCTTCGCGCAGTCGACGCCTGATTTCGTGTTTGGCTTGTTTGCTAGTTTTGCTCATGACCTAGCGTCGACTACTCGAAACAAAAGGTAAAGATGCTCCCCGCCTGCGCCGTCACGAATGGTTGCTCTCGAACCAGAGCAAAAAGTGGGGTAAGCCGTGATAGTTGCAGGCTTCCCGGCAAAACCGGATCTGCACAACGCTACCGACAGGGCACAACCCCGAGGTCGTGATTTAGGGTCGAAAGACTATCCACTACGCATCGCACGCCGCAGGGAGCACCAAACTTATTAAAGGCTGATTAAAGGCTGAGCTGCTTGCTTGCGCCGAGTGCGCCATCCAAGCGGTCGCGCAGAGACTGTATTCGGTTGCTAACCAAGCCATCCAGCTCGTTGCCGTGATTGCGTGTCTTTATGACTTCATTCGCCAGGTTCAGTGCTGCCATGACTGCAACACGGTCTAAGCCGACGACTTTTCCACCATCGCGAATTTCACGCATCTTGCCGTTGAGTAATTCGGCAGCAGCTATCAGATCCGGTTTTTCTTCAACCGGACAAGCAACCTGATACTCCTTTTCGAGGATGCGGATGCTGACATGAGCAAATATATTGTCCATCGTAACCGCTAAGAACTGTGTTCCATTGCCTTGAGTCGCTCGATCATCGCTTCGACACGGCCACGAACTAAGTCATTCTTTTGCAGCAAGCCGGCGCGTTCAGACATTAGTATGTCTTGCCGTTGTCGCAATGACTTGTTCTCTTCCTTGAGTTGGTTGCATATGGAAACAAGCTCTTCGATCCGTTTTTCGATCCGCTGGAGCTCGAGATCCAATCGCTGATTTGCCGATCCGTTGTTCATCGGACGGAAATATAGATTGCAGGGCGGCCAGGGGTCAATAAGCGCGGTCGCAGTGTTAGCATGCAGGCCTTGAATCTCGAGGGACTTGGTAGATGTCAACAGGCACGCAAACCTATGAGCAGCTTAGCGATGCGCTTTCGCGAGCGGGTTGTTCAGCGGATTCAGCGGAATTTCACGGGGGCATTTGCGCAAGTCTTTGCGCTGGCGGAATGGCCGCGGCCTGCGCTTGGTCTGATGGATGGTTGAGCGAAGCCGAATACGATTCGCGGGCGCCCATCGACGATATCCGTCTAATCGAGCAAAGGGCGTGGCGGGAATTGAATAGTCTCGAATTCGAAATTGTACTCATTCTTCCCGACGATGATGCCGCGTTCTCGGCGCGAATCGAAGCGCTTGCATCTTGGTGTCATGGCTTTGTTTCTGCGCTGGGTCTCGCAGGGCTGGATTTCGCAAACTACGACGAAACGACGCGCGCCCAGCTCGACGAGATTATCGGCGACTTCTCCGAGATAAGCAGAGCCAGTGCAGACGAGCCGGAAACAGACGCGGCTGGCTTTCAGCTTGCCGAGTTGATCGAATTTGTGCGCGCAGGCACGCAGATCGTGTTTGAGCTGTTGGCGTCCCGCAGGGCGCAGTTAACATCCGGGACGCTTCACTGATGGGCGCGGCTATTGCAGCGAAAGAGCTTGCTAAACGCAGACACCAGCTTTTAGATCTTATCGGCGCAGACGGAATCGCCATTTTGTCGACAGCACCGGAGCGAGTTCGCAGCAGAGACACTCACTACGCATATCGCCCCGATAGCGATTTCCACTACCTGACTGGATTCTCGGAGCCAGAGTCGGTAGCCGTTCTAACGCCTGGCGGCAAGCATGGCGAATTTGTCGTTTTTTGTCGTGAGCGAAATAAGGAACGAGAATTATGGGACGGCGCGCGTAGCGGTCCGAATGGTGTAATCAGCGATTTCGGTGCCGACGATGCATATCCGATCACCGACATAGACGACATATTGCCCGGTATGCTGGAACGTAGTGAGCGTGTCTATTATTCGATGGGTGTCTCACCGGATTTTGATCATCGCTTGCTCGGTTGGATAAACGATCTGAATGCAAACCGGCAGCGCGGTCACGCCCCTAGCGAAATTGTCGCGCTGGATCATCTGCTGCACGAAATGCGTCTGTACAAGAGTCGGTCCGAAGTCTCAGTAATGCGACGGTCGGCTCAAATAGCAATGACCGCACATCGTCGTGCAATGCAGGCTTGCCGACCGGGCATGTATGAATACGAACTCGAAGCCGAGTACATGTACGAATTTCGGCGTAACGATGCCCAGCCATCGTATCTGCCAATTGTTGCCGGCGGGGCAAATGCGTGCGTCCTTCACTACATTGACAATAGCGAAGCGCTGCGCGACGGCGATCTGGTGCTTGTTGATGCTGGCTGCGAATACAATATGTACGCGTCGGACATCACGCGCACCTTCCCGGTGAATGGCGAATTCAGCGAGCCGCAGAGGGATCTCTATGAAGTTGTGCTGGCGGCGAACAAAATGGCCACGGAGGCTGTTCGCGCCGGCAATCACTGGAACGATCCGCATGACGTGGCAGTCAAGGAAGTCACCCGCGGCTTGCGCGAGCTGGGTATATTGACAGGGCGCTTGCCTGCTCTAATTCGTGACGGCAGTTATCGGCCTTTCTTTATGCATCGCACATCTCATTGGCTTGGCAGCGATGTGCATGATGTCGGCGATTATCGAATCGATGAGACGTGGCGCTTACTTGAACCCGGCATGGCACTGACGATAGAGCCGGGAATATACATACAACCACGTGCCAGGGGCGTTGCCAAACACTGGCGCGGTATTGGTATTCGCATTGAAGATGATGTCGTAGTGACCCGCAAAGAGCCCAATGTTCTGACCAAGCAGTTGCCAAGCACGGTCGCTGATATCGAATCGCTGATGAGCCATTCGTCATGAACCGTACGCCGCATGATTGTGATGTATTGATTGTTGGCGGCGGGCTTGTGGGCTCCGCGCTTGCGGTGGCACTGTCGCAGTTACCGATAGATATTGTTCAGATCGAGACGCAAGACTCTGCCGAGTTTGAACGGCCGAGTTTTGATGCACGGGTCACGGCTCTCGCGAATGGCTCGCGACAAATTCTAACGGGCCTCGGCGTCTGGTCAGAATTAGAAGCGTCTGCCGAGGCCATTAAGCGAATTCATATTTCAGAGCGCGGAAAGCTTGGCGTCGCTCGCCTGAACGCTGACGAAGAAGGCGTCGAGGCGCTTGGATACACCATTGAAAACTATGTGCTTGGGCAGGGATTGCGCAACTCACTTGATGGTTCACCGCGATTTAAGTTGCTTTCGCCAGCCCGCTTTGTTGCTTTGACGGTGCACAAGGACGGCGTGATTTCGGACGTTGAACGTGACGGCGAGCGACTGCAGATTGGTTCGCGAGTGGTGGTCGCGGCCGATGGCGCCCGTTCCGGCGTTCGTTCAATGCTTGGGCTGCAGGCCGACCTCGATGACTATGGCCAAACGGCTGTTGTATTCAACTGCGTGCCCGGGGTATCACTGGATGGCTTGGCGTTTGAGCGGTTTACGCCTAGCGGGCCAATTGCGGTTTTGCCGCTGCCAAACGGCCGCGCCGGCATCGTATGGACAGTGCCTTGTGAGCAAGCCGAAGCGCTGCTCAATTCTACCGACGCCCACTTGCGAGACGAGTTGGCAGCAATGCTCGGTAATCGAATCGGACGAATTGGGCGAATAGGACTGCGCGCGAGCTTTCCTCTGCGGCGAATTCGAAGCAAGCAACTTATTGCTGAGCGGGTGGCTTTAATCGGCAGTGCAGCGGTCAATCTGCATCCGGTCGCAGGCCAAGGTTTCAATCTTGCGTTGCGTGATGTCGCCGGACTGGCAGA
>JAHEEO010000196.1 GCA_024640665.1 Rhodospirillales bacterium
GCCATGACCGGGTACAACGATCTCAACGTCTTCGAGCATGCTGAGCTGCCGGTAAACCTCGAGACCGCCGTGCACGTCCATATCACGCAGATCAGGAAACAGTGAATTGCGCGCTGTATCCACAGAAATCAGCACTTTGTCTTGAGGAATATGGACATGAATCAGATTGTCACTGTGCGATGGACCGAAGTAATAAAGCGATACCTTGACGTCGCCCAAGTGCAAATCCATCGCCTCTTCGAACGTAATATCGGGAACAGCCGAGTCGCGATTCTCGCGCACGATGTGCGGGCGGATTTTTCGATGTCCAATTGTCATCGCCGTTTCGCTGAACAATTGGGTATGACAAATATGATCCTGATGATCATGGCTCAACACAACCAGCTTGACCGGCACATCGTGACGTTTTGCCAACTCATCTTTAAACCAGGCGACAGTATTTGACTGGCAATAGTGTCCATCAATAACGATGATGCCTTCGTCAGTCAGGATATATGCACCAAACTGGTTGTCGGATCCCCAGCGGAAGACATGCTCTGAAATCTGCTCGATGCTGCGGTCCTGGCCCCATTGACGATCTTGAGCGAGTGCGGATAGCGTGATGAAAATCCCGAAGCAGCCATAGAGCAATGAGAGTGCGCGGCGCAAATCCATCTTTTGCCTCCAAAAGCGGTCGAAAACGAAGCCAAATCGGGCAATGATATTGGCCCGCCATTACGGCATCATACTATTCCAATGGGATCCAATTCGGGAAGCGCTGCGCGACGGCTATCAAGCGTACTGATGGTCAGACCATGCCGATTCGCCGGTAACGAGCAAACGGCGGCAACAAATCGATTTCAAAAGTCGGTTCCAGCTTCGTCTGCGGATGCGGATGCGGATGCGGATGCGGATGCGGCACAAAGAGAATTTGATGCTGTTGCGAACAATCTTGCAAACCACGGCATTCAAGCCGTCGTATTCGACGGCAATTCCCAAGCGATGCTGCCGGACGAAGTCTTCGCAAACAACTGGATAAGCACTCACGCTGATGGCACGGTAGTTATTTACCCCATGCTGGCGTCCAACCGACGCCAAGAAAGACGCGAAGACATCGTCACCCATTTACGAAATTCGCCGAAGTTCTCAGTTACGCGCGTTGTGGATCTCAGCCGGCTCGAGGCTGGCAATGAATTCTTGGAAGGCACCGGCAGCGTGGTGATTGACGATCGACACCGAATCGCTTACTGCGCGCTTTCATGTCGCTCGACGCCCGCAGCACTTGCGCGCTTCGCTAAAGAACTCGAGCTCTCAATCATTAGTTTCACGAGCAAAGACAGCAACGGAGCCGCGGTTTATCACACCAACGTCATGATGGCGCTCGGCCCGGAATTTGCAGTCGCCTGCCTGGAATCCATAGCCGGCGACACGGACCGCCAGCGCGTATATTCAGCAATAGAAATGACCGGGCGCACTGTAATAGAGATTACGCGGCGCCAGATGCACGACTTCTGCGGAAACATAATGGCTTTATCCGGTACTCAAGGGCCGGTTATCGCACTCAGCCAGCGGGCACTCGCAAACTTCAGCACATCCCAAGCGCAAGCGCTGGAAAGGTTTGGCACACTCGTGGCAACAGACATAAAGACAATTGAAACATTGGGCGGCGGCAGCATACGGTGCATGCTGACCGAAATCTTATTACCTACCAAAGAGTTCCTAGCGGTCTGAATTTGCGGAGTGTATCGCTGTGCCGCGCCAGATCAATCCGGCATCGAGTGTCGATGCATGAACGAGCACCGCGTCGATGTGGGTACGATCGAACCCGGTGACTTCATAAAGCAATTCGAAAGCATCTGCGCCATCGCCGGTTGATTCCACCGGCTGGGGTATATCGTCGACGGTTGAAGCCGCGTACAAGGGATCCGTGACAATCTGCGCAACGTGCATGACACCTTCATCGCGCGTACCGGCAATTATTGCGAACTGGTTACCACCTGGCCCCGGGAATGTTGAAAAATAACCGTAATCACGATAGTTACGATAATCGGTGGGGCGACCTGCCTCGCTCGAATAAACGACTCCGGTTTCGATGTTCCACAACTCATCGAAAGTATCGCCAATGGTAATTTTGGATGCCGCAAAGACAAAATCGATGAGTTTATCCAGCGCACTGAAGTAGCCAACATAAACAATGTGGCTGGTTCGCACATCTGCGGGATCGAACTCCGACATCGCAACCACGTTGACGGACTTTCCGGCCGAATATAAAACGCTCAACACATCGCCGAGGCTTGCCGCAGTGCTTTGCGCAAGATAAGTAAGATTCAGATCTTGGTATCGCTGCGAATACGCCTGATTTCGCGCAACGAATGCATCCAGATCCTGCCGAGAATTGATGGCGAATTCCCGCACAATTCGAACGACATCGCCGTTGTCGTCGAGCTCCCCAAAAATGTAATAGTCGCCGACGACGACTTGAACCGGAGCGTCATCATCGGTAATTTCTTGCCATAGCGGCGCTGCTGCCAGCGCTGGCCTACTCGGCTCGGAGCTTCGGTTTATGAACGCGCCGATGATCAAGCCGATCACGAATACCGCGGTTAATACTGCCACGCTCAGCCAACGCGATTGGGACGGCTTGCTAGCGGCAGCTTCAGTCAGTAAGGCACCGTTGTGCCCGATCGACGCATTCGCCTCTATGCCGAGACGATACTCTCCGCGGGGCAGAAAAATACGAATCGCTTCGGCAGTGCCGCCATTTTCATAGTACTGCCTTATCTTCTGGCGCAAATTGTGCGCGTATACGCGCACCATCGAATCCTGAGATGGATCGAAATCCTTATCGCGTGCGAAGACTTCGGCAGCGATCTCGATCTCTTTCGGTGCTCGGCCCTGCAGCGAATTCTCGACCAGGTAGTTGAACAACCGCTTATAGGAACGAGATCGACCCAGCGCGCCGGCAGCGATGATCTTTGCGGCTTGATCTCGAACAATTTGGCTGTCTTCAGGCGTCATCGGCAACGACGATAGCCGATCTTTAACAGTTAATACACCGTGCTAAGCCGCAGAATCGCCTGAAGATCCGTTATTCATACGCAAGCCCCAGGCGTTCGCTGGACGGGCCAGCACGATTGTTAGGAAACAAATTCAACCGTGCGGGCGGACTCGATTCCGGAACTAATCCCGCAGTGCCAGTGCGACGATCTCAGCCCCGCGCTCTCCTGCAACGGAGATGACGACATACTGCTTACCGTTTATCGCATAACTCATCGGTAAGCTGCTGGACATACCCGGCAAATCAATCTCGGCCAGTGTTGCACCCGTCGACTTATCCAACGCACGAAGCACCGGCGTACCGCCCCATCCGTCCGTCGCAAATAACAGCGATTTGGTAGCGAGCAGCATCGCCCTGGTTGCACGGCCGGTTGCCGGGATCTCGATGCCCGCTAGCGCAGGATTATTCGCCACATCGTCAGGCGTTGGTCCGTTTGGCACTTGCCACAAATGTTCGCCGGCATGCATATCGATTGCCGTAATTCGCCCCCAAGGGGGCTTCGCGAGCGGCAAGCCAGACAGCCAGGGCAGCTCTCCCGCGCCACCGGTGATATAGCGAATATCCGAAAAATCCGGCTCCGGCTGCAAGGCCATTACGGTTGCCTGCGTATATGAACCGACATATAAGATGCCAGTCTCCGGATCGTAAGTGCCGCCTTCCCAATTCGCACCGCCCGTCGCACTCGGCAGCGACAAGGTGCCGCGCGTGCCATCCGGAGCATTCGCTAATGACGGCGGCGTATACATCGGGCCCATACGGAACTGCTCTATTCCTTCAATGGCCTCCGCACGCAACTCAGGAGTAAAGTCGATGACGTCGTCGAGCGCAAACCCCTGCCGATCGAAAGCCGGCGGCCGGGTCGGAAATGGCTGCGTCGCTGCCGTAATTTCTCCAGGCACATCCGAAGCAGCAACTGGCCGCTCTTCGATTGGCCAGACTGGCTCGCCAGTTGCCCGGTTAAATGTATATACCCACGCCTGCTTGGTGATTTGCGCTACAGCTTTAATGGGCTCGCCGTCTACGACAATGTCCATCAATATCGGCGCGGTGGGATTATCCCAGTCCCAGATGTCGTGATGAATCAGCTGGTAGTGCCACGCAACTTCGCCGGTGCGAGCGTCCACGGCGACCAAGCTATTGCCATACAAGTTGTCACCGGGCCGTTCACCGCCATAGCGGTCGCTGAGCGGCGCTTCAACCGGCAAATAAACTAACCCCAGCTCGGCATCCGCTGACATGGGCGCCCAAACGCCGGCGTTGCCGGTGTACTCAGCCGACCCGTTTAACCAAGTTTCATAACCGGGCTCGCCGGACTCGGGAATAGTGTGAAAGGTCCATAGCAGCCGACCCGTTAATGCATCGTAGCCGCGCACATCGCCTTTGATGTTGGCTTTCGACGGTGGCCGCATTGCGACATCGTGGGCCGGCCCTACGACTATGGTATTGCCGACAACCAGCGCTGGCGAGCTGTTACCAATGCTGGATTTCTCATTGATTTCGCCGCGCACGCCAACCATCAAATCGACACGACCGTTCTCGCCAAAGCCAGGCACTTGGCGACCCGTGGTCGCGTCCAAGGCAACAAGTTGGAAGCCTGGGGTTACCAATATGATGCGTTCGGTTCCGTCCGGCGTGAGCCAATGCGTCAATCCGCGACCCGAAGTCTTGCGTGGCGCAGTTTCGAATCGATCGCCTTCATCCGGACGCCAAACCCACAGCGTTTCGCCAGTCTCCGGATCGATGGCCACGACATTGCGCGTCATTCCGGCCGTGGCGTACAACACACCGTTTATCATTAACGGCGTCGCCTCGTGTTTCTGTTCCGGCCGCGGCCCAAAATTACCGGTTTGCCAACGCCATGCCACTCGCAAGTCGCCGACATTCGTCGCGTTGATTTGATCCAGCGGCGAATACCTTTGCGCGGCTAGGTTGCCACCGTAGTAAGGCCATTCGGCATAGAGTCCGTCGGCATTCGCCCCCAATTGAGCATCCGTGCTAGTTTGTGCGGCTGCCGCAGAGGTCTCAACAGCACCCGCGCTCGGCGCAGCAGAGCGCGTATTTTCCAACACCGGCTCATCGCTGGGTTGTCCGCACCCAAACACCGCCGCGCAAACCCCAACAACCGCAATTCTGCGCCACATAAGCCCCCCCGACTAAGCTGCGTTATTGAAGATCAATTCGCTAGCGACGCAGCAAGTTCCGCAAGCGCCCCAATGGACGTTCTTCTTCCTCAGCTTCGCTTGGCGCGTCTGTCTCCGCGCTGTCCGCATCGTCAGTCGAGTTGCTCGTCGTTGCGCTGCCAGGGAAAGAGAATCCCTCCGGCAGCTCTAAGTCTTCGGGCATACCATCCAAAAGAGAGGTTTCGGTGTAGTTAGATGGCAAGCTAAATGTCTCGGCCGGAAACCCCGACTCCTCTCGAAGCTCGGTAACGAGCATCTCACTCGTTGTCGTTTGCCCGTTGCCGCGACCGCCGCCGCTCGTGCTGGTTACGATTGACTTCAGCGGCAGACAGTTCTCCATATCGTTTTGCTGTTCGATTAATTCGTCCACCTCGGCATTGCCGGTCCGAAACCGCTCAGGACGCAGCCACACGCTAAAACCACTGGCTGCAATTTCGTCTGTGCACCAAATCTCAGAGTGCGTCTCGGTGGTCATGGTTCTAGCAAACCCGAGCACTTCCATGCGCATCGAAAACTGACTTTGAAACTCGAAACGAGTCGTGTCATAACCCAGAAGACTGCCGGCAGGTTCTTCGGCGAGCTTCTCACTCGACACATTTTCGAATTTCATGTCGACTATTCCGCCTGCAGCCTCCATCGCACTGCTGGCCATGCCGAACAAT
>JAHEEO010000197.1 GCA_024640665.1 Rhodospirillales bacterium
AATACGGGTGAATCCGAATACCAAGGCGTCGAGTTGGAGCTGCTGGTGAACCCGACCGATAGCTTTCAGCTGGAAACTTCGCTGGGTTACAACGAGTTCGATCGCGTCGATCCGGGTCGTTCAGGTCTTTGCCGCTACGACGCCAATGGCGATCTGTGCCCGGCCCCCAGAACACCCGAGTGGAATGCAGCGATCGGCGCCACTTACTTCTGGAATTTGAGTAACGGCAGCCAGATGATGTTGCGCGGCGATACCACTTATCAGTCGAAAATGTCCTTCAATACGGATCCCGTGTTCGGCTTTCAAGATGATCTCACGCTGGTCAATGCACGGTTAACCTGGGTATCGCCGGGTGAGGAATGGTCCGTTGCATTATTCGGCACCAACCTGACTGACGAGGAATATTTCCACGGTAAGTTGAGCCTGGTAACGGTGCTTGGACGCGAACAAGGCAACATTGCCGCACCGCGACAGATGGGGCTGTCTATCAAGCGCGAATTCTAAGGCAATACGAATTGCAGGCTTGCCGTTTGGCAAGTTTCTAATCGATATCTTCTGGGCCAGACTGGCGACGGTCTGGCCCTTTTTTTCGAGGCACCGATCCGTTGGAACCCGCAACGAGCAGCAGTGCGGCAGCAAACCGTTCGTGAGAAGCCGAATCTACTGCGGCATCCGTGATGAATGGTGCTGCGTCAGCAGCCACTCGCCATCAGTCGACCGCAGCGCAAAACTAAACCGCGACGGACGCGTTACGGCGACGCCATCCGCGACATCTGTAAAAGTGTAGAACCCCGCCGCAAGAGCGACATCGCCGAATTCCTGAATGCGATATTCGCCGATTTCAACATGCGCGTCTGGCCGCCTCGTTAGACTGGTGAAGTATTCCCGAATTGCTGCCGGTGTATCTCTCAACGTGGCTGACGACGTACCCCAAAAAACCGCATCGGGATGATAGCGGGCCAGCACTTGATCGGGATCGTGACTGTTGTATGCAGCGGCCCACGCTTGAATGCCCGCAGCGATACCGGCAGTGTCAGCTATCGCCATCTGACATACGAGTGTCAAAGCAACCAATTGCAGCGTCTTTCTCAGCATCGCACGCACCTCTATTAGGAATGGCGTTTCAACGAATAGATGGCGCAGCGCGCGACCCACTTGCCGAAAAAATTAACTATCGTTGACGAGATTCAAAAACGCCCAGTGCTGGTCTTTCGCCAGACCCGCCAATTCGCGACCGGCTGCCTGCAGCACCGGAGGCGACGAAGTCACATGTTGCGTTCCCGCATGCATATCTCGAAACAAATGCTGGATGGTTCCGGACCGCAGCCCCGCCGTGCCAGCAGCCTGATAGGCGAACAAGGCGACTTCGTGCGCGGACCATGTCACGTTGGCCATCGCCAGTCGGATCAGCGTGTGTTGACGAACCGACAACTGGCCGCCTGCATCGAGCGTATCTTTGATATCGTTCCAGGATTCGTAGACGAATGCACGAGCAGATCGATACTTCGCCTCAGCCTGCGCATACTGCTCGTGAAAACTCGCACTGGCGCCTTGAGGTGAATCGGCACCGCCGCGCGCCTCGACGAGCTGACTCAGTTCGTCGAGCAATCGACGACCAATGCCGCAGGCCCAACCCGAATGGCAAATGACTGCGAGGCCGATAATACCGAGCGTATATAGGCTGCCGCCGCGTTTAGGCGTCTCTGTCACAGCAAAGTGTGTATAGCCTTCCGGAACATATACGTCATTCACTGTGTAATCGATACTGCCGGTGGCACGCAGCCCCATAACGTCCCAATTGTCGATCAGTTCGGCCTGCTCGACCGGCAGCACAAATATGCGCGGCTCTTTAGTATCTTCGACAAGTCCTAACGTGTGGATATGCGTGCCGTGTTTAATGCCGGAAGCAAAGCTCCAGGAGCCGCTCAGCATAAAACCGCCATTCTTGCGCACGGCACGGCCCGGCCGCGTGCCTTGACCAGCGATGACAGGCAGCCGCTCACCGCCGAAAAGTTCGGCCACAGCGTCGTCGCCGAGATAAGCCGCACCGGTGCCGATGGCGAGTGCAGCGGCCATCAATACCCAACCAGCGGAAGGATCACCGTAGCTGAGATTTTCAATCACTTGTATCGAGGAGACGGGGTCGAGTTCTGCGCCATTGTGCACCGAGTGCGGCACCCACATGCCAAGCAAACCTTCCGCGTGCAGGGCATCGACAACAGGCTGCGCCAGTTGCCCGTGTTCGTCTCCATAGTCGGAATATTCACTGGCGAGAGATGCCAGTCTTTTTGCACGCTGCGGCAGACTCGATGAATCTATGTTGTCCATTGCGGTTGCTTGCATGTCTTAATCCTCCCTAAATCTGTGACTAATATAGCTGACTGCTCAGGGCGGCTAGGCAAAAGCCCGGCGCAACGCTGCGTTACGATCCATCACAAAGCGTTGTGCAACACTCGACTGTGGCGCGAAAGCGTCGAAGGCATGAAAGGCGCCCGGGTAAACGCAAAGCGCCGTATCGACGCCCGCTTCAATCAAGCGGCTCGAATAATCCAGACAATCGTGGACAAACATGTCGATGGAACCCACGGCGATGAATGCAGGCGGCAGTCCGGCAAGATCGGTCGCCCGCGACGCGGCAGCATAAATGTCTACGGCTTCGCTCGCTTGCTTACCGCCGAGATACGACTGCCAACCGATCAGGGCGTTCTCGCGACTCCAGAACAAATTCTCTGGCACCGAGTCGCTGGTTTGATCGATGTTGCTGTCGTTAATTGCCGGATAAATAAGCAACTGGAAGCAAGGTTGTACGCCGCCACGATCTCGAGCCCGCAGCGCCAGGCCGGCTGCAAGGCCGCCGCCCGCGCTCGCGCCGCCGACGGCTAACTTATTCGGATCGAGCCTAAGCGATTTTGCGTTCTTGCTCGCCCATTGCAAGACGGCATTGCAGTCATCGAGCGGCGCCGGGTAAGGATGCTCCGGAGCGAGCCGATACTCGACTGCAATCACGGCACAGCCCACGTCGCGAACGATCTCACGCAGCATCACATCGTCCAGTTCAATGCTGCCAACGACAAACCCGCCGGGATGCATCCAGATTAAAGCCGGCAATAGCTTCGATGCTGCTGATGGTCGGTAGATGCGGACCATGACAGTATCTTCCGAACTTCCACGCGGAACATCGACGTCTTCGCTTGCAACACCTTCAACAGCGGGTGCCTCGGCCTGCATGCCGGCAATCATGCCGTCGAGCATTACGCGAAGGCCCGCGATGTCGCTCAATTTAAAGCCACCACCGGTTGCGGCCAGAAATCCCTCGAGTGGTTCAACCAACTCCGAATCAAGTCGCTGCATCATGTCCATGCGAATTACCCCCCCGGGGATGCAGTGGTAACGAAATCGAAACCAGTCTATGGGAACTCGTAAAACAGAAACTCTGTATTCCGACGGCCCTCAATCATCAGGCTGCAGTCGCCCCAGCTCTCAGGCAGGCTCCATTCAGCATCTGCCGAATATTCAAGCTCGGCGCCCCGGCGGTTGCACTCCACCTGAATCGTATCGATATCGCCGTCGACCTCCCCGATAGCAAAGGTTCGGCGCGCTGGCGTATGGCGCCAGTAATCGTCGGCGACTTTGGCTTTAATCACTATAGCCGCGTCGCTACCGAGCCCTGCTTCAATTGTTGCGGCACGCGAAACCATCACGTCGCTGGCCGGAAGCGGCTCAATCTCATTCCGCCGGGCGTAGGTTTCAAGCGCTGCGACGGCGTCGCCGAGCTCCAGCTCCAACACATTACGATATTGCAGCGCCGTACTCAGATCTTCGACCGTAAGCACCGGAATGCGCGGATCCGTTGCACGCTGAATTGCCGCATAGGCAGCATGCATATCACCGAGTGACAAATTGATAATCGCATGTTGCATCTGCGCCAGGCCCACTTCGCCGAGTCGCGAGGTCACCGTCGACAGCATGCGTTCATTGTTCTTCAGCGCCTTGTCAAAATCCTGGCTTTTGATCAGTTCTTCCACTTCCAGATACGCCTGCACGAATGGCGCACTGGGTCCCAACGGGACTGTGTCAACATCGTAAACGACGACTGTTTCGTTGTTGTGCCATTCGACCGGGGCGCCGTCAGCTTTGGCGGGCTCAAACGTCCATGCCCTTGCTGCCGCAATGGCCTCGCGGTCGGATAATTGCGGCGGCATCCGGTCGATGGTGCGAACCTTGTCTGTCTTTCCGTCAGGCAGGATCGAGTAACGTAAGACGACCCAGCCCTCTACAGGCATGCCGGCACGATTCTGCGGCGCCTCAGGCAGTGTTTGCTCAAGCGGCTGTGGCAGGGTTATCCCGTCTTGTGCGTGGGCTGCAGGGCCCAGCCCGGCAGAGATGGCGCCGAACACAACCGTGCCGGCCAGTGCGAACTGTCTAATTATTTGCATGTAAGTCCCCCGAATTACTTGGCCATAGCCCTTTATGCTGCATGGAGCAGCGTGCAGTCTCGTATGGCTTACGATTCTAGCAGTCCGTTTGAACAGAAATAAACGGATAGGCCTGATGCACTTGCGGGCGCTATTGCGGCCACCGATGGAGCGGGTGGCGGGAATCGAACCCGCGTCATCAGCTTGGGAAGCTGAGGTTCTACCATTGAACCACACCCGCTAATCTGGGAGTTACAGCCTCAGGTCCGCCGGGTGAGGCTAAAAGTGAGGCTACTTCGATTCTAAGCGAATCTCCGGGGCGGAGAGAAGAGATCGCTCGAAGTCGAGGTGCCTGCTGCAGCCGACGGCAAGTTCCTGCTAATTCGATTGGGTGCATTGCGTTAATCATGGGAAATCCGATGAAATTCACCGATTAGTCGCTTCGCCATCCGGGCGCATCAGAACTAGAATTGATCCATAAAAAACGAGTTCACATCGATTATCGAGCAAGACGGCGATTGGTACATCGCCTAGTGCCCAGAAGCGCCTGGTGCCAATGGTCAAGGCCGCACCAAGGACGAGGCGCGCGAGAGTTTGGCGCTGCAATTGCACTGATCCTGGAGGGCCGCCGCGAAGACGCGCTTCGTGGACTCCCGCAGGGTGCTGAGCAAGGTACGGTTCAGGTCGGGTGAAACGCGGCGTCCTGCTCCGGCAGCTTCGTCGGCATGGATGCTATCTCAAACGCGAAGGCGGATCGCATTCCCTTTGATGCAACCCGAATACGGGTGCCGTTTGAGCCGTGCTCAGACACTCCGGGATACCGTATCGGCTTGCGGCCAAAATCCTACATGGCTTATCCGTTCCCGTAATTGGTGGTTGAGTGTAAACATCATCATCCGCGGTCGTTCGAATGGCAGCCAAAGACTTGTTTGGCTCCTTCGCCAGATCCCCTGAATTTTTCCTGATCAAGTAGAATCTGAGTTCGATTAGAAGAATAGAGTGATTCAGATACCACGATGCAGGGGGTATCCAAGAGTGTCATTGGCTGAGGGTACACGCCTCGGCGCCTACGAGATCACCGCCCGAATCGGTGCCGGCGGGATGGGCGAAGTTTATCGGGCAACGGACTCGAAGCTCGGTCGTGACGTTGCCATCAAGACACTGCCGGCAGCGCTTGCATCGGATAAGGACCGTCTGGCTCGTTTTGAGCGGGAGGCCAAACTCCTGGCCACGCTGAATCATCCGCACATCGCTTCGATCTACAGCCTCGACGAGCAGGATGGGGCGCTCTATCTCGCAATGGAGCTCGTCGAGGGCGAGACGCTGGAGCAGAAACTCAAACCCGGCGAATTACCCATCGAGGATGCGCTGCGTCTGGCACTGCAGATTGCAGACGCCCTTGAGGCTGCACATGCCAGGGGCGTC
>JAHEEO010000198.1:0-4679 GCA_024640665.1 Rhodospirillales bacterium
ACCGGCCCGTTGGCCCGCCGAATCTGCCAAAGATTCATTAAGCGTAGCCACACCTTGCCCCAACCGAATAACGGCCCGTTCATGCCACCAATTAAATTAAAATGCAGATCCAGTGCAATCCAGTCGTGCGGCGGCTTGCCGAAAGGCCAGTGAAACACTCTGGTAGGTCGACGAAGCTTGGTTTCGCCGACACCGTTGGTCTCATTACCGGACTTCGGCGGTGTGTGATACCGAAATACCGGAATGGGTGGTGGTGCGTTCCTGACCCTCATTGGATAGGCATCATTTCGGGCTTTTGGGTTCTTCGTCTAACCAATAGACTTCTCCATTTTTCTTGCATGCCGAGTATTTCTTCCGAACACGCCGACCGACGGTCAGGTTGCGCACGATCAATCCGGCGATAAACATGAAGCACCGAGCATCTCGCCAAAGTCGCCATTGCAATCCGGGCCGCAACTCGTGAAAACGTTCCTCAAACGAGGCTTGTGACTTCACAGGACGCGCCAGACATTTTGTAAGTCCATAGGATCTAGTCTAACCACAAAACTCGATAACACGAAAGGCTCGGCGATTCGCATAAAACGCGCGCCGACATTAACTTGGCTACCGTCCTTCGTGTTGACGACGGATATACCGAAGTGCCATGGTGTCCTGAACGATCAAGCGACAAGACTATGAGACTCAGCGACTGCTTCGAGGTTTAGGGTATCAATGATGGGGGACCCAGTGATGCATAAAACAATTGCAGCAAGTATCTGCTGTCTCGCTTTAGGACTCTTGCCACTCATTGCACGAGCGCACCATTCCTTTGCCGTAAATTTCATTATTGACGGCTCCGCAGAGATCCAAGGGGTGGTCAGAGATATCAGAATTCGCAATCCGCATTCGATTCTGGAATTGGATGTCACTGCAGACAACGGCACAACCGAAAGATGGGTCGTAGAAACTCATGCCATACCGCTGTTACTTAGAGTAGGTATCGATCAAAGCACCTTTACGGAAGGGGAAGCGCTCACCGTTCGAGGCATGCCCAGTCGAGTTAGCGGACGGCAGCTCATCTTCGGAGTCGAGTTCGAAAAACCCGATGGCACCCTATACAGCTGGCGACCGGACACCCTCGTGCCCGCGGGGGGCTTATCAACGGCTGCAGAAAACTCCACTCGCAGCGGACTCGATCGCTTTGCAGCTGTTTGGGGTTACGAAGCCGATCCTAACCCGCACATCGATGCACAATCACCGCTCCCGCTCAACGCAGCCGGCTTGAATGCTCGATCCAATTTCGATCCGTTCAATACTTCTGCAATGCAATGCATCCCGCCAAATCTACCAGGCATTTTGTATGTTCCGTATCTATACGGCATCAGCTTGGACGATAACGCGATCCGTTTGCACCACGAATATTTTTCGGTCGTCCGCAGCATCCCTTTAGGCGGAGCAGTTGCGCAAGCGGAGCTTTCCGCAATGTTTGGCCAGGCAAGTGCCAGGGTTGATGGAGACTCGATTGTAATTCGAAGCAGCGGGTTTCCTGATCTGGAAGCTGGAATGGCGACGGCCTTCGATCCGAATGGCGTCGGCGCAGACGTGCCTTCGAGCGACCGAAAAGTCTTTACGGAACGATATTCAGTCAGTGAAGATGGCCAGACACTGACAGTAGATTACCAAATCGAAGACCCCACCTATTTAACCGCAGTGTATAACGGCCGCACACAGTGGAGTCGACTCGCCGACGGCACATCAATCGTACCTTTCGAGTGCGACCCAGCAATCGCGTCCCAGTCATCACAGCAGGCGGGGCCTTAAGCGCGCCGTATAGATTCGCGCGCCATGCGACTGCGGTGAATCGACTTTAGATGTCGCCGCCGAGAGCCTTTGCCTCGCATTCGGCTTGCGCGGCGCAAAGCTCGAGCAACAAACTGACAATGTCAGTATTTACCTGGTTGGTAGCACCGCGCCCTCTGCCGCCAGCCCTGCCCATAGCTGCGTCGACTGCTGTGTTTGCTTGCGCGTCACCTACGTCGATCGAAGCGCCTCGATCGACGAGAAATCTCACCGTGTCGGCCCAACCCCAAGACGCAGCACCAAACAGTGCCGTTTGGCCATCGCGGCGACCCGCGACTCCGTTGTGTGAACGGACGCGCGCATTGATGTCCGCGCCGGCATCCAGCAACACTTCGAGCGCCGCGATCGATGCCTGTTGAACATCCGCCGTTTGGTAATGCGGAATACCCGGCCCGTAACCGCGCGGGTCGCACTCAGACGAACCGAGCCCAGCGGCAGCCATGATTGGCGCGATACCTGCCGCATTGGGTAAATCCACTCTAGCACCGTGCGCAATGAGCAACTGCATTGCCGACACATCAAAGGTTTTCGTCGCCCGCAGCAAGGCAGTCATGCCGGTTGTCAGCATGCTATCGCAACCGCGATCGTCAACGATCGAACGATACGGCGGCGTGAGCTTGAGCTGCGCATTCGGGTTCGCGCCGCGTTCGAGCAGCATTGTTACCAATTCCAGACTGCTGGTCTCATCGACTGACCGCCGATCGGGCCTGCCGCCTGCCGGTATGCTGTGCATATCAACAGCTGCAAATAATGGCGTGCGCCCCCACCAATCCCACCTGTTCGGATTCGCGCCGGCTTCGATGAGATATTTCGCCGTATCAAAGTGAAAATTGTCGATCGCCAGGAACAACGGCGTTACGCCTTTCGGGTCGGATGAATCTATATTCGCACCGTGTTCAACTAGTTCGCGCGCACAGGCGCTGCACCCTTCGCGAGCAGCAAACAACAGCGGTGTCATACCGCCGGCGTAGCGATACATTCGCCGAGGCTCCGCAGACACTTGCCGATCCCAATTATTTACGGCGGAACGCGCATCTGCTTGTGCACCATGCTCAAGCAGCAGAGCAACCATTTGGGGTTGCTCCTGCGCTGCCGCCCACATTAGTGCCGTCTGCTGTCGCCACTGTTCGCGGGCGTTTACATCTGCACCGTGCTCGAGCAACAAACGAGCCGCTTCGACATGGCTGCTCCGCGCGACAATCATCAGTGCCGTTTGGCCATCCTCATTCTTAGACTCGACTTCGGCGCCTGCTTCCAACAACTTACCGATAACGTCTGCATTGCCGATAACGGCAGCTTCGGTAAGTGGCGATGAATAGTAGTCGTTGTGAACATTCACATCTGCGCCAGCATCGACAAGCCGCTCAACGAGTTCTGCATCATTGTGATAAACCGCCCAATGCAAAGCGGTAGTGCCATCCGCGGCGCGTTCATTGACGTCGACGCCTTCAGCGATCAGCGCATGTACGGTGGTGCTGCTGTTCGCCTCCGCGGCGTCCACAAACGCCGACGCCTGAACCAAGCCTCCGGAAAACGTCGCGAGCAGACCCAACGCAAATTGTGATCGACACTGGAACTTAACCGGCAGCGCTCGCATCGCTTAGATTTCCGCTAATTCGCCGGTACTATCGCCGACAGAATCTGTTGGTATACCGGCGCGATTCAGCAGTGTGAGATGGAGATTTGCGAATGGCGTCCGATCCGGATAGCGAATATGTTGATTGCCCTTCAACAGACCGCGATTGACCACCAATGACGGCAGCGGGAAGTGATTGTGGCTATTGCTATTGCTCATATTGCTGCCATAAAGAAACAGCGAGTTATCCAGCACAGTACCGGCATCGCCATCCGGCATACGTGCCAGCTTCCCAAGGAACTCTGCAAATACTTCGCTGTGATAGCGCTGCAGCACGGCCAGCTTTTCGATCGATGCCTTGTTCTCTGCGTGATGCGACAGTGGATGGAAAGCATCCGGAATACCAATATGGCTATAGGGCTGATTACTCACTTCGGCCGCCATCATGAATGTGGCGACGCGTGTGACATTAGCCTGATATGCAGCAGCAATCATGTCGAACATCAATCGCAAATGCTGATCGAAATCAGGTAATTCGACCGGAATCTCCGGTAAATTCAGCTTGCTCAAGTCTTGCGTTTCAAGCAACTGAACGCGTCGCTCGATCTCGCGCACGCTGTCGAGGTAATCATGCATCAAGCCGCGATCTTCGGCACCGAGTTTACGGCTCAGATCCGTTGCTTCTTCTCGAACCATGTCGAGCAGGCTGACATAGTCATCAGCAATTTCGCGCCGTTCTGTGGCGTCACGTCCTCGACCAAATATCTTTTCAAACGCGCGACGAGGATCAAATTCCATTGGCAGCGGTGTCGTTGGCGTTCTAAATGAAATCGTGCTGCCGTAACTGCAACCATATGTACCATCGCATGCTGCGCTGCCGCCGCTTTCCTCAGTAGCCAATTCCAGCGATGGCAATGGCGTATCTTGCCCTAGTGCACGCGCTGCAATTTGATCGACTGTCACTGCAGCATAAGGTGCGTGACTTTGACGCGGATGCTGACAGCTCAACCAGGTTGCCGGCGTAATTGCGTGCACAGGCCCGCTGGCACTTTTGTTTTCCAGACCGCTTATCACCGTAAGATAGTCACGATAAGGCGCAAGCGGCTCGAGAATCGGTTTCAGATCGAAGTCAGCGCCCTCGATGTCCGGCGTCCAGCGATTCATTTCGCTGCCATGGCGCGTATTGTCCATGATGGCGCCATGCGGCAAGTAGAAAAAACCCGTGCGGACCTGCCCGCTGGCTGCAGTTTGAGAAAGGGCTGTG
>JAHEEO010000198.1:4689-5810 GCA_024640665.1 Rhodospirillales bacterium
AATTGTCGCGCCGCCAGCACGCAAAAACGTGCGGCGCGACAAATGCTTTTTCGTGATAAACATTCTAGTTGTCTCCGAGCGTTAGCGGTTGGCGATCCAATTCCTCGGTTCCGACACCGAGATTGGCCGCAACAACCTCATCACTGTCTTGCTGTGGTACTTCACGCATGCGAAATGGCGTGCTCGCTACGATAGCTTTCACAATTACGGAAAAACGATAGCCGCCATTTTCTGCTTTGCGAGTAACTTCTCGAACAATGGGCATATCGTAATACTCAATGCCGCGGCCCAACGCATAGGTCATTAGCTTCTCGGTTAGCGACTGCATAAACAAATGGGGCGCCCCGACGATAGCCTTGCGAAGTTCGTCTGGCCCGTAAATTTCAGCGCCATCGCCTGCCAGCTGACCGGTTGGGTCAACCAGAACTCCGCTGTCACGTTCGCGAATTCGCCATTCACCGACCACGTTGAAATTCTCCAGCGCCTGGCCTAACGGATCGATTACGCCATGACACTGATTACACGAAGGTATGGTTCGATGCAGCTCCAATCGCTCGCGAACAGATCTTGGAACCTCGCCTTCGGTTTGCGCCAGGTCGGTTTCAACTCCAGGCGGCGGTGAAGACGAGGGTGTACCCAGCACTTGCTCCATGATCCATGCCCCACGCAGTACCGGCGATGTTCGATCAGGATAAGACGTAACCATATGCACGCTACCCTTACCAAATAGACCGAAACGCCGCGAGTCTTCTAGCTCGATTCGGCGAAACTGATCACCGCGCACGGACGGAATTTCATAGTGACGCGCCAAGCGCTCGTTGACGAAAGTGTGATTTGCCGTCAACAGATCGAGAACGCTGCGGTCGGCACGCAGAATACTGTCCAGGAAGAGTTCCATTTCGGTTCGAAACGCTGCACGCAAATCTTCATCGAAGTTAGGAAATAGTCGCACGTCAGGATCGATCTGATCCAGCCGCCTAACGCTCATCCACTGAAAGCCAAAATTGTTTACCAAAGACCGCGACCGCTCATCGTTAAGGAGTCGATCCACTTGGGCATCGAGTACCGCTGAATCGCTCAATCGCCCTTCTGCTGCCAACGTCAGCAGCTCTTCGTCAGGG
>JAHEEO010000199.1 GCA_024640665.1 Rhodospirillales bacterium
AGCAGGAGACCGGCATGCAAGCCCGCCAAGCCAGCGCCAATAACGATTACGTCATATGAGTTTGCACTGGCCATGGGTTACGCGGTTTTCGAGTCGACGCCGCACAATGACGGCTTAGCCGGAGTAGGCCGTCCCGACAGGCAGCAATCCACCGGGCAATAATCGTGGCTCGGCCCCAGATTGCCGAGCGCCTTTCGTGCCGGCTGTTCTGTCATGCGCTCTACAATCAGTTCTCTAATCATCTGAATATACGCTGGGTGTGTTCCTACTGTTGCTGCACGAGCCATCTTGATGCCCAGGTTCCTGGCGGCTTCGGCGGCCTCGATATCCAGGTCGATAATGACTTCCATGTGATCGCAGACGAATCCAATTGGCGACACGACAAGCTGCCGCGCACCTTCGTCGTGAGCCGTTGCAATGGCCTCTGATATATCAGGGCCGAGCCACGGATCGCGGCCATAAGAGGCGTTGTTACTTTGGTACACCAGTTTCCAATTCGAGTGCTCGAGCGCTTCGGCAACCAATTGGCAGCTTTCCTGCAACTGCGCCTCATAATTGGCGTTCTTAGCCATGGATTGCGGCAAACTGTGCGCCGTAAAAAGTATCAACGTATCTTTGTCGGCATTGTCCAGTTGCGCCAGCGCATCGCGAGCGCGGTCTGCGACTGCATCGATGAGTAATGGATGATTAAATCCGAGGCGCAGTTTGTCGATGATAGGGGCGTTTTCGAGCGGTGCGACCGCCGCGTAAAGATCTTCGCGGTATTTGCGGCAGCCGCTGTATGAGCTGAACAGGCTGGTTACGAAAGTGATGGCGCGGCCAATGCCGTCATCGCGCATTTTCTTGACTGTATCCGTCAGCATTGGATGCCAATTGCGATTGCCCCAATAGATAGGCAAAGCCGGGCCATGTGTGTCGAGCTCTAAGCGCAATGCAGAAATAAAATCGCGCACTTGCTGGTTGATGGGACTCACGCCACCGAATGCTTGATACCGCTGTGCGATGTGCGCTTTTGATTCCGGTTTTATCGGCAGGCCGCGCAATACATTATCGAGGAACGGCATTACATCATCGGGGCCTTCCGGGCCGCCGAAGGAAACGACCAGGACGGCGTCGTAGGATCTGGCTGAGTCGTCGTGGAGTGATTTATTCATCTTGAAGGTGCGCTCATGAGAGTACCGATTCGCTTTGCCAGATTGCTTTTCCAATAAAAAACGGCCCAAGGCTATCAAGATACTGAGCGGTCTGCTCTGTCTTACGCATTTCTTGGACGACAGCGGAAAGCGGATGCAGTTTTGGGCCGATTAGACCGACTACAAAATCGTTGTCGTTCTTGTCTAAGCCATGACATGCGAGCCTTACATCGGCTGCGTGACCGCCGAGACCATAACGTTTCGCGAGCGTACCGTGTTCCGCGAGAATTCGGCGCTGATGCTCTTCCGGCAATGTTTGGAATTTTTTCGATCGCTGTAACGGATACCAAACAGCCCACGGGGCGTCCTTGTTGCTCAGCTTTTGTGTGGGCTTCGTGAATAGCGTATCGACGAGATCCGGCTCATAGCCAATGGAATACGTTCTACCGAGCATGTCGAACTCAGGCTTGTGCGTATAGCTCGCAAACGGCTCTGAGTTAAATACCTTTCGCAGTGTTGTGACAAAAAAGTCAGGATCTTCTGCAACGGCAATGACGCCGATACCGCGCGGGTCGTTCGCATCGACATAGAGCGCCCCGACTATGTCGTTTTTTGCGAGCGCTTCTGCCGCCGCCGTTGCATCGGCGCAGTCGCCGAATGCCGTGAATTTCATAAACAGGCGACGATTCAACGTCGTGACTTCGCCCTTTAACAGGCCTTTTTCACTGAGGTCGAGTGGTGCTGGGTTATTCATTTTTCTTCCTCGTGCACAGTTTTAATGAGTGCTTCGACGCTTTCTATCGGCGTTTTCGGCAGAATGCCGTGACCGAGATTAACAATGTGTCCGAGCGGATCAACCGTTGACAATAATTCGCGCGCGCTGGCGCGGGTTGCGTCGGCGCCAGCCAGCAAGATCGCCGGGTCTATATTGCCTTGCACTGCACGATCACTATAACGCTTCTGCAGCTTGCCCAAGTCTACTCGCCAATCGACTGCTAAGACTTCGGACGGCAGTGCTGCGTAAGCATCCATGAGATGTGGCGCATTTTGCAGAAACAAGATTCGTGGCACACCGGCTTTGCCGATGCCCTCGAGCAAGGCTCGCAAATGCGGTTCGATCAGTCGCTGCCAGTCGCTTAACGAAAGTAGTCCGGCCCACGAATCGAAGATCTGCACTGCGTCGGCGCCGGCCTCGGCTTGCTTTATCAGATAGGTTTGCATGAGCTCGGTTAATTTGCTCAGTAGTTTGTTCAGCAGTACGGGTTCGGCTGCTGCAAACGCGCGTAGTGTCGGAAACTCTTTTACGCCGCGCCCTTCGACGAGATAGGCGGCGAGCGTCCAAGGTGCGCCGCAGAAGCCCAGCAGCGCGGTGGAGTCGGGCAGTGCCTCGCGGGTCAGTTTTAGCGCAGTAATGACTTCCGGCGCAATATTATCCGGATCGGCTTCAGTGAGCTGTGCAAGGGCTTTTTCGCTGCGAATCGGATTAGCTACCACAGGCCCTGGGTCGAAATCGAAGTCGACGCCGATGGCTGGCAATGGGCTCATGATGTCGGCAAATACGATAGCCGCGTCGAGCGGAAAGCGCTTCATTGGCATCAATGTGACGTCGCGCGCGAGCTCCGGGTCACCGGCAAGTGCTTTAAAGCTGTGAGTTTTGCGGAATTCTCGATACTCGGGCAGATATCGTCCTGCCTGCCGCATGATCCACAGGGGTCTTCTCGGCGTTGGTTCGCGACGAATAGTTTGCAGTAAAAGTTTGCTCATTCTTTGTCCGATAAAGTTTGGGGTTCGACGGTAAAGCGGTAGCCCACACCGCGCACGGTGTGAAAATGCAAAGGGGCTTCGGCATTGCGCTCGAATCGTTTTCGCAAACGCACGATAAAATTGTCTACCGTTCGCGTGGAAGGGAAAACTTCGTAACCCCAGACGCGATCGAGCACTTCTTCGCGCGTGACGATATTGCCATCGTGTTCTGCAAGCAATTTTAGAATCATGGCTTCTTTGTGGGTCAGGCTGTGTGCGGTGCCGTCCCAGGCACTGGCCTCGTAAGTGTGAAAGTCGACGCGATTGCCGCCGAAGTCCAAGGCAGACTGATCGTGCTCATACCAGGCACTGCGCCTGAGAATGGCCGCGACTCTAAGCAGCAGCTCTTTCAAGTGAAATGGCTTTGCCAGATAGTCGTCGCCGCCGGCTTCGAAGCCGCGAATGCGGTCCGCAGGCTCATTGTTGACGGTCAGAAACAGCACGGGGGTTTGTATGCCGGACTGACGAATCTCAGTGCAAACCTGCAAGCCGTCCAGCTTTGGCATCATCACGTCGAGCAGCACGAGGTCGAAAGCTTGCTTGCGCAGCTTCTCGAGTCCCTCGGCGCCATCATGCGCAACTTCGGTTGCGTATCCCTCCGCCTCGAGGTTCTCGCGAATGCCGTCGGCCAGATGTTTCTCGTCATCGACGACGAGTACGCGTGGAGCATGCGTCGCCATCATTGCGTGTCCGGCCATGTAATCAAAAATTCGGCGCCATGTCCGGGGCCGTCGCTGCGTGCGGAAATGCTGGCATCCGACAGCTCAACGAGTCGCCGGACAATGTACAGACCCAAGCCTGAGCCCGGTGTAGAGCGGCGCATTTCGTCACCGGCTCGATAAAACTTCTCAAATATCATTTCAGCATCTTCCGAGGGAAATCCCGCGCCGTCGTCGGAGACGCTCAATTGCACGCCACCGCCCAGGCGACGTGCGTGAATCTTAATCTCTTTGCCGGACCCGGCAATGCAGGCGTTCAGCGAATTATCCAACAAATTGCTCAGTATGGCTTCCAGCGCAGTGCGATCGATTGTTAAATGAATATCACTGTCAATATGCCGGTTGATCGCTATTCCGGCATGCGCGGCTCGCTCGCTGGCCGCTTCCGCAATGGTGGCGATGAGCGGTGCCAGTTCGAGGGGCGCCGGTTTCAGTGTGTGGCGGCCCTCTTCCAGGCGGGTCGTATCCAACAGGTTTTCAACCATTCGTAACAGGCGGTCATCGTCCGCGAGAATACGCTGCGAAAGACGCTTCGCTTCTGGCTCTTTCGAGCGCAGAGCCAGTGTTTCCGCGGCCAGACGAATACTCGCGAGCGGGCTCTTGAACTCATGGGAAACGGCGGCCAGAAAGTTCTGTTGGCGGCGGCGCAGTTCGGCGTCGTGGCGGATCGTTCGCGTCATGACAGTGAGTCCGCCGAGCAGCACAACCAGGAAAAAGCCGCCTTCCCAGAGAATTCTATTAATGCGCATGTCGGCGTCGCGATCCAGCGCGGCAATTTCTGCGCGATCTGTTTGCGAGTCATAAAGTTCGGTGAGCTGGCTGCGCACCGATTGTGTGTACCGAACATGGTCGTAAATCCAATAACTTGCCAGCACCAAGAGGATCAACAGCAAGCCGACAAAGCCAACCTGCAGAACCTTGCTTGGATCCCGGCGTAGCGTCATGCGTTGGCAGCCGCTTCAAGCGCTGGGCCGAGAGCCTCGGCGAGTTGATCGATGTGCGCTCGCGTGTGTGCAAGCGAAAGAAAGCCGACTTCATACGCAGAAGGCGCCAATGCGATTCCTTTATCCAGCAGATTGTGAAACAGCGCTGCGTAGGCTTTGCCCGTGCGAGGATCCAGTGATTCGGCGGTACGCGGCGGCGCGTCTGTATATAGAGCCATCCAGAAAATCGAGCCGATTCGGACCAGGCTGGCCTGCAGCGGGGAACGCGCAAGCACCGGTGTCAGGCTTTCTTCCAAGTAGGCGCCGAGTGTTTCGAGCGTTGCCCAGCCATCGAGTTCGTCCATGGTTCGCAGGGCTGCGAGCCCGGCACTCATCGCAACCGGGTTGCCGGACAGTGTACCCGCTTGATAAACGTCGCCCAGCGGCGAAAGCTTGCTCATAATCGCAGCCGTACTCGCGAATGCGCCGACCGGCATTCCGCCGCCTATGACTTTTCCAAAGGTGGCGATGTCAGGCCGTATGCCGTAGTGCGCCGAAGCACCACCCGGGCCTAAGCGAAAGCCAGAAATTACTTCGTCGAGAATTAACAGTGCGCCGGACGCATTGCACTGAGCGCGAAGCTGCTCCAGGAACGCTTGACGCTGCAATAACAAGCCATTGTTAGCCGGCACGGGCTCAACAATGATCGCAGCAATGCGGTCGCCTTCCTTTGCGAACAGATCTTTTACGGCTTGCTCATCGTCGAGCGGCAGGACGCGGGTAAGCGCGGCAAAGTCCTTAGGAACACCGCTGGACGACGGGTGTCCCAGTGTAATGAGCCCGGAGCCGGCAGCCACCAGCAAGTGATCGACATGCCCGTGATAGCAACCGGAAAACTTAACGACCAAATCGCGGCCGGTAAAGCCGCGCGCCAATCGAACAGCGCTCATGACGGCTTCAGTGCCGGAAGACACGCAGCGAACCTGTTCAATATGTGGGTAGCGGTCGACGATTTCTTCCGCGAGTTCGATTTCCGGCACGCACGGAGCGCCAAATGATGTGCCGGCTCGGGCCGTCGACTCGATGGCGCTAATGATCGCTGGGTGAGCGTGACCGAGAATCAGTGGTCCCCACGAGCCGACGAAGTCGAGATAGTCGTTACCGTCGACGTCGGTAATCGTAGAGCCGTTGGCTGATGCGATTACGCGAGGCGTGCCGCCAA
>JAHEEO010000200.1 GCA_024640665.1 Rhodospirillales bacterium
ACACTTTCTGAAATTTGCGAATTGACGCCCGACCAGATAGCTTGGACCCATCTCCGCCGGGATTTCTGAATGAGCTATACCCAAAAGATAGTTGTCGCCATGGTCGCAGGTGTCCTGCTGGGCATCGCGTTGCACGCCTTTGATCCAACAAATCCTCTATTTCAATTCCTGGTAACCGGTATCTTTGACGCTGTAGGGCGCATCTTCGTGGCGCTGCTGCAGATGATGGTCGTTCCACTGGTACTGGTTTCACTGGTTTGTGGCGTGATTTCACTTGGAGATATCACGGCGATGGGCCGCGTTGGCGCCAAGACGTTTGTGCTTTACCTTGGTACCACGGCGGTGGCAATTCTTATCGCCTTAGTCGTCGCATCACTGCTATCGCCGGGCGAAGGATATGAGCTTGGCGGTGATGTGGTGTACGAAAGCCGCGATGCACCGCCTATCGGTGAAGTGCTGGTCAATATGTTTCCATCGAATCCGATTCGAGCGTTAGCAGACGGCCAGATGCTGCAGATTATCGTATTTGCGCTGTTGCTTGGATATGCGTTGACTCAGTGTGGACAGGCCGGTCAGAGAATCGGGCGAGTTTTTGAAGATGTAAATTCCGTCGTCATGAAGATGGTATTGATGGTCATCAAAGTTGCGCCAATTGGCGTTTTCGCACTAATTGCAGAAACGTTTGCCGTGCAGGGAGCTGATATATTCGGTCCGCTGGCTGGGTATTTCTTCGCTGTGGTTTTGAGTTTGCTGCTGCATGTTTCATTAACCTACTCGATTATTTTGCGCTCATCTGGACTTAATCCGATTCGGTTTTTCGCAAAATTGCGCGCTGTCATGACGTTTGCGTTTAGCACGTCATCGAGCAGTGCGACAATTCCGCTGACGCTAAATACGGTCGAGAAGCGCCTTGGAGTCAGAAACTCTGTCGCGGCTTTCACTGTGCCGCTCGGTGCAACCATTAATATGGATGGCACCGCGATAATGCAGGGTGTGGCAACGATATTCGTTGCAAATGTATATGGAGTCGATCTCGGTGTCGGCGATTTTCTCACTGTCATATTGACTGCCACGCTGGCGTCGGTCGGCACTGCCGCGGTTCCCAGTGCGGGTCTTGTTATGTTGGCTATGGTCTTAGGGCAGGTAGGATTGCCTGTCGAGGGTATCGGCTTGATCATTGGAATAGATCGCTTGCTCGATATGTTGCGAACTGCTGTCAATGTAACCGGCGACAGTGCGGTCACCTGTGTCGTTGCGAAATCTGAGGGAGCGCTCGAGCAAGACATTTTCGATGATCCGTCCGTCACAATCGATTCCGCGGTGCCGGACTCCGCTGTGAGCCATGGGTAAAGTCTCAGTGTGGAGCGTTTCTTAGTGGGTACGGATCTGCGAATCTGCGTAATCGGATTTGGCAATATGGGGCGCGCGCTTGTGCGAGGCTGGCTAGCGGCGGGCATTGCCGGCGACCAAATCTTCGTCAGCGATCCGGATCCCCAGACGCTAGAATACGCTCACAACAGCGGGCTGCGCCGTGCCGACACCGCGACGAGATTCGATGTTGCGGTCGTTGCAGTGAAGCCGCAGCAGCTTGATGCTGCGCTGACACAAAATCTGGATCTGTTGAAGGCCAGTGCGGTAGTTGTGTCGGTAGCTGCTGGCAAGCCAATCGCAGTTCTCGAGGCCGCATTGCCGAAAAAGGCGGCTGTAGTCAGAGCAATGCCCAACACGCCGGCAGCGATAGCGAAGGGTGTCACCGTTCTATGCGCCAATAATTTTGTCACTCGGGTCCAGCGCCAGCTATGCAGTGAACTCTTGGCAGCTGTCGGTGCTCAATATTGGGTCGACGAAGAGGCGCTCATGGATGCGGTAACGGCGGTGTCTGGCAGCGGGCCTGCCTATGTATTTTTGCTGATTGAATGCCTGTCTGCCGCGGGCATTTCGCAGGGCTTGCCAGGCGATTTAGCGAAAGCGTTGGCTTTGCATACCGTTGCGGGATCAGGCGTCTACGCAGAAACGTCAAAAACGCCGATCGAGACGTTGCGTAAGCAGGTTACCAGTCCGGGGGGCACAACCGAAGCCGCCTTAAACGTTCTGATGGGTGACAATGCGCTCAAGCTGCTCATTGACCGCGCTGTCGCTGCTGCAGCTAAGCGCAGCAGCGAACTGTCGTAGCGCAGCGCTTGCTTAGCTGCGCGGCAAACAAAAGGCGCCCCTCGACTCTTGCAATGAGCGAGGGGCGCAGAAAGATTAGATTCTAATCAGAGGCCTGGGTAAATATCACCAGCTTGCGGGCATCCATATCGTTGGCAAGCGGGTCATAAGCACCGTATGCCGCGAGTGAGCGCACCGTCTCCGCATTGTTAAGTCGCAAATTCAGCTCATCTAGAAATTTCGCAAAGTCGCTGAACAGTTCGACATGACCGGGTTCGTGCAAGCTATACAGCGAGCGGGACGAGCTGGGCCCGATCGACGGCGCCGTTGGCAGCGCGAATAGATCGACCAGTTCGCGGCCAATGAGGATGTGATGCCGAACGCCAATGTCCGGATTGCTGAGGTCGGGAACGAGCCCATCGATTTGCATGGAGATGAATGGTGCCGTTGTGCCTTCAGCTGTCCAGCCGATACCAATGGCGCTGCGAATCTGGTCGTGCCCGATTACAGTGTGACCGACAAAATCCGGTGGTGCCATGCCAAAGGGTGAGACAAAGCCCACAACGCGTGCTGTTCGGTCCACGCTGACGGCATTCAACGGCAGTGTCCCGGTTTCGATCTCATAAGCGTCCGGGTCGGCGTCCAGATCGGTGGTCATGCCCGTGCCGGCAAAGTCGTATTGATCAATGCTCAATCGATCGATTGCGCGCAGGTCCAGTGTTAGCTGTCCCGTCATGACATCCACGACTTTTCCTGTGAGATGCGTCGGATGCATGCGGACGCGACCATTCGTTGCATCGATTACCGGCGCAATGTCCGCGATGCTTGCGCTTGCAAACGTTTCACCAAATTCGCCAAAGACGAAGATGCGTTGACCGACGGATAGGTCATCTTGGGTATAACTGCCATCGCGATCGCTGACTTTGTGCACTTGTGTCTGCGGGCCGACTTCCACAAAGACAGTTCTGTGGAAACGCGCTTGCTGGCCTCGATTGACGACAAAGGCGCCTTTTACCGTCAACAGATCGCCACTGCGCGCGACGATATTGCCGTATATTGCATCCAGCATGTCGCCTTCAATGCTGTCGCGAGCAAGGACGACCGATGCTGTGAATGATCTGTTGGTCAAATCCAGTGTGCCAAACGCAGCTGTGAGGGTGCCAGCGCCGAGACTCTCAAGTTCCATAAGGCCGGCGTCACCGATAAATCGCCGATCGCCAAACTCAAAGTATGTTTCGTCAGTCGTGTTGACTGTAACCGGGCCGTGATCACCGTCGCGGCGATGCCAGGGACGAACTCGAACATCATAACTTTGATTGCTGACGTCGACTTCCACTAGAGCGCCACGTACGCGCAGATCTTTTTCATCGACCGGAGCGACTTCAGCGGTAATAAAAGGTTCGGCACTGATGCGTGGCGGAGTCGCGCTCGTGTCTACTGAATGCGAAGCTGCCAAATCAAAATCGACACTTAAGAAAGCGGCTTGGCCACGCGTTAGCGCAAGGTGTCCATTAGCAGCCAGCTCGATGCGCACATCGACCAGGCCAAGGCCGTTACCATTAGAGTCGATGACATCGGCCGCAACGATGTCGTTACCGACTTCCACGAAGACCTCTGCGTTGGAATAGTCGATTTGAATCGTTCCGCCGACGAAGACACCCGGCGGGAGCAAAGTCGAGCTGACGAGTTCTGACAGATCTGTCAGTTGCGCAAAGTCGATGCGCGTTGTCGAAGGGAGTGTTTCAATGGTTGTTCCCCCGGCACGTTCCAGGGAAATGGAAACGACGTCGACCGAGTAACTGACAATGTCCCCTTCGGCATCTGTCATGCCGATTAACAAGGTCGCGCATTCGGGCGCCGTTGCAGGATCTCCGGGAATACAGCTACTTGCTGCTATTGGCGGTGGGTTTGCGGTGGGTGAATCCGGGCTGCCTCCTGACCCGCTGCAGGCAGCTGCCAATATGGCGATTAGGCTTAGAGTGGCTGATTTCGTGAAGCTGCTGTTGCTTCCTCTTGGTTTGAACATGATTCTCTCCTTCGGGGCTCAAGTGCTCCGTATGAAGCAATAACGCAGCCGGTGGAGATTGGTTGACGCTGTCGTCTGGTAACGCTCGGCTGCGCAAGACATAATGCGTTCGCGCAAGCCGCGCGAGTCCTTGTATTCTCTATGAGCGGTGTCAAAATGAGCGGCGGTATTGTTTCGGGTGGATCTGTTCCTGCCGCGTTCAGATCGGTGGGGACCAATTGAGTGGCTGAAGAAGTTTCAGAGCAATCATCAGACGCACACGATGCCCATACCGGCCCACGTGATAGTTTGCGCGGCGCTGGCGGCGCTGGCCTTGATCTCGTATGCACACAATTGGCGGTCGAATTCCAAGGCCTAAGTGAAGACGACTTGCGCGAACGCCTGACGGCTGGTTTACAAACCTTCACGGACGCTTGTGGGGCGGATTCGGTGTTTGTTGCGCTATTCGATCCTTCTAGAGTTTCGATTCAGAAGGTCTATGTCGGCCGATCCGCATTCTCCGTTTGTAATCCTGAAGTGCTTACTGGCCGCGATATGGCGGAATTCCCGTGGCTGTCAAAACGGCTGGGGCATCTTGCTTTGGTTGACATTGCGGACACTCTGGCGCCACGCGCAGAGCAGGAAGAGGATGCGAGCCAACTTGCCACGCTGAACGTTGCTTCACTTACTGCCGTCGGTTTCAATATCGGCGAGAAGATTGGCGGCATGCTGGGAGTTGCCAGCTCGAATCCGAACCCCAATTGGAGCGCGGATTTTCGACTTGCACTAAAACTACTAAGTGTTAGTTGTGCTAGCGGCCTTGATCGCATACGCCTGCGCAGCGATCTGGAAACGGTTCAAGAGCGCGACCGATTAGTCACAGAAACGGCTAATGATGGGCTTTGGGACTACGATGTGCGAGAAAACTCAATGTATTTCTCCCCGCGATGGCGCGCGATGCTTGGGTATGAAAGGGATGAAGACGTCCCAGACTGGCGCTATCTGGTCCATCCTGATGACATAGCCCGTGTGCAGCGCCAGCTTCGTGAGCATTTGGCCGGGGAAACACCGCTGTTTGAAGGTGTCCACAGAATGCGGCATGCGAATGGCGATTGGCGTTGGATTCAATGCCGTGTTCAAGGCCGCGTCGACAAGCATGGCCGCGTCCAGCGGCTGGTCGGAATCGAGACTGATATTACTGAACGAAAGACTTATGAAGAGGCGCTTTTCCGCGAGAAGGAAAGCGCCCAAATTACGTTGCAGTCGATCGGCGACGGCGTCGTCACTACCGACGCAGAAGCTCGCGTGCAATATTTAAACCCGGTCGCCGAAGGGCTGACCGGATGGCGTCTTGACGATGCTTTTAGTTTGCCCATCGATGAGATATTTCGTGGCTTTCATGAGGAAACCTGCGAACCAGTGGAAAACCCTGTCACCATTGCAATGCGGCGCAATCGGCGCAGCAAGACAGTCAGGCCCACGCTACTTATTCGCCGGGACGGTAACGAGCTGTATATAGAAAGCACGGCGGCTCCGATCCGCGATCCGGAAGGCGAAGTCACTGGCGGTGTGCTGGTGTTTCATGACGTCAGTGAGTCTCGCGAACTCAACCGGCGTCTGAGTTACGCAGCAAGT
>JAHEEO010000201.1 GCA_024640665.1 Rhodospirillales bacterium
GATAATGGCGCCACCAAGACAGCGATCAGCGTCGTAAAACACGACATATTGGCCTGGTGTCACGGCTCGTTGTGGCTGATCGAACACAACCTCTAATCCATCTGTGCCCGTCAAGCGCACAGCGCAGGTTTGATCCGGCTGGCGATAGCGGGTTTTCGCGGCACATTTAAAGGTGCCTTGGGAGCCGGCAAGCCGGAGGGGATCGACAAGCCAGTGTGGCTCACTGGCGCGTAAGAAATCGCAATACAGTTTGGCGTGATGCTTGCCTTGAACGACGATGAGAGCATTGTCCTTTACGCGCTTTTCGGCAACGTACCAAGGAGCCTGTTCGTATTCCTGTAAACCGCCGATTTCAAGCCCATGCCGCTGTCCAAGCGTGTAGAACGCAAGCCCGCAATGCGTGCCGATTTCTTGCTCCTGCACAGTCACAATCGGCCCGGGTTGATTGGGCAAATAATGGCTTAGGAATTCGGTGAACGGGCGCTCGCCGATAAAGCAGATACCGGTGCTGTCCTTTTTGTCCGCCACCCACAGGTTAGCCTCTTTTGCCAAGGTGCGAACTTCGTCCTTCAGATAGTCACCCAACGGAAACGCAACATCGCGAAAGTCGTCGCAATGGACGTGGTGCAAGAAATAGCTTTGATCCTTGTTCTGATCTTTGCCTTTGAGCAGTTGTGGTCCGTCCGCGGTGTTTACTATTCGAGCGTAATGTCCGGTTGCCAATATGTCGCCGCCGAGCCGTTTGGCATATCGGCGGAGCACGCCAAATTTGATTTCTCGATTACAGAGCACATCGGGGTTCGGGGTACGTCCAAGCCGAAGTTCATCGAGGAAGTGGCTGAAAACGGATTGCCGGTATTCGTCGGCAAAATTTACGCGATGCAGCGGGAGTTCCAGCTGTTCGCAAATGCGTTTCGCGTCCTGAAATTCGCGTGCGTTGTCGCAGTAGCCGTCATCTTCCCAATTGGTCATGTGCAGGCATTGCACGTCGTAACCCTGATTCCGCATCAGCAATGCGGCGACTGCTGAATCGACGCCACCCGATAGTGCCACGATGACTGTCTGTCGAACGCTCATCGGTATAGTTTAACAGGGAAGAACGGCAACCAAGCCGGTTCTAGATCGGTTTACGCTATGTTGGCAATCGTGTCGAAGTTGGCGAGGGTCGTCGTTATTGCGTCCAGCGGATAGCTGATACCCGCCTGATAGTTATCTATGCACTGCATGACCATCGGACTGCGCAGCATGGAACTGCGTTGTTCAAGTGTTGCTCTGGACAGCCAATGCGTGGCAATAATTCCAGCATCTAGCGTTGGCGTAGACGATGGGGCACGCGACACGCCTGAAAAAGCCAGTCGCAGGTATGTCCGTTTGGGGCGCTGCCAAAGAAAAATGCCAATGAGGTCGGTCGGACTAAACTGGTAGCCGGTTTCTTCGAATGTTTCTCGAATGACGGCAGCTTGCAATGACTCGCCGGGCTCAATGTGGCCAGCAGGCTGATTGTAGACCCGCCGCTCCCGGACGCGTTCTTCAATAATCAAGAATTTGTCGTCTTGTTCTATTACGGCGGCAACCGTAACGTCGATCGGCACTCCCATAGTCAAGCCTTAGCTATAGCTGACTGTGGCGCAGTTCGGGCTCCGTAGCACAAGCATGCCAAAGCTCATCGAAACCGTCTAGATAATAGCGCGCTACCGCAGGTTCGCATGGATCCGACATGCCTTCCCACCGGTCAGAACGCGATCGATAGATAATCGCTTTTTCATCGGCAATAAAAAATGCATCCTGGCGCTCGCCTAGTTCAGGACGTAAATTTCGAAATTCGATATAGGTATTGAGCCGGCGGGCCATCGAGACGAAATTGTTGCCGCTCTTCAGCGTTCTCGACGGCTGCGTGATCAATACGCGGACGCGGGCAAAACCTCGCGCCAGAATGAAGCGTTTTAGCGCTTCCAGAAATTCTTCTTGATCGTATACGGCGGGTTCTAAGTCTGGCGTAAGAATGGCCAATGCCTTGTCGGCATTTAGCGTTGCCTGAATAACCGCTGCCTTAATCTCGGCCTGACTAGAAAGTATTTGGCGCTGACTGCTGGCTTTTGTTGTTTTTGCCGGTTGACTCATAACTTCCATAGTCTAGCTACGAGCGGCTGCGGCGCTGTGCCCTACTTCACGTTTTATATGGCGTGGGGTATTTCGCCGGGTATCGGCCACTGCGCCCCTGCGTTGGCTCGACTGCGAATTCGGTCGTTACACGTCGCGTGCAAGCTTTTCGGCCAGGCCGATGTAGGCGGCAGGGGTGAGCTTCAATAATCGCTGTTTCTCGTGCTCGGGCAGTGAGCTGGCACCTATAAAGTCACGCAATATGGCTTGTGTAATGGCGCGACCGCGTGTCAGCGCCTTGAGCTGTTCATATGCGTCCGCCACACCATGCGCTCTCATAACGGTTTGAATGGCCTCGGCCAATACTTCCCAGGCCGGGTCGAGGTCGGCCGCTATTTTCTCGGCATCCGCATCCAGCTTGCCGAGACCACGATCTGCCGAGAGCAGAGCGACAAAACTGTGGCCGATGCCCACACCCATGCTCCGCAGGACGGTCGAATCCGTCAGGTCTCTTTGCCAGCGCGATACTGGCAGTTTTCCGGCGAGGTGCCCCAGTACGGCGTTGGCCAGGCCCAGGTTGCCTTCTGCATTCTCGAAATCTATCGGATTCACTTTGTGCGGCATGGTTGATGAGCCTACCTCGCCCTCGACAGGCCGAGAACGAAAGTATCCGAGACTGACGTAACCCCAGGTGTCTCTGCAGAAGTCGAGCAAGACCGTATTGAAGCGCTGCAGTGCCTGCGCATATTCGGCAATCCAGTCATGCGGCTCGATTTGTGTCGTATATGGCTGGTTCGAGAGACCCAAGGATTTAATAAATGCGTTGCTCAGCGCTGGCCAGTCGGTATCGGGATATGCGACGACATGCGCATTGAAATTGCCGACGGCGCCGTTGAGCTTGCCGAAAATTTCGACCTGCTCGAAGCGGGCGATTTGCTGCTCGAGCCGGGCTACGAAATTGGCCAGTTCTTTGCCCAACGTAGTTGGAGATGCAGTTTGCCCATGCGTTCGCGACAACATGGGTTGATCCGCCAGCCGATTCGCTCTGACGCGTAATTCGTTAACAAAGTTGCGCATCTGCGGCAGTAAGACGCGTTGCCGAACATCCCGCAACATGAGGGCATAGGCCAGATTATTTATATCTTCGGAGGTGCATGCAAAGTGAATGAACGCGGCCAGGTTTTCTGCGGCGCTGGTCAAGCCCTCGGTCTTGTCGCGAATGAAATACTCAACCGCCTTCACATCATGGTTGGTGATTTGCTCATGCGCCTTGACCTGTTTCGCATCCTCGGTGGAGAAGTTGTCTACCAAAGCGTTGAGCACGTCTTTTACCGGGCCGGGCAACATGTTCAAGTCGGTGATGCTGGGTTCGTCGGCAAGGTGCTGCAACCAGCGGACTTCGATCATGACGCGATAGCGGATCAGTGCGTATTCAGAGAGAAATCGGCGCAGTGGTGCAGCCTTGTCGGCATAGCGACCATCCAGCGGCGAGAGAGCGGTAATCGGCGATATTTCCACGGCAAATAGTCGGTCTATACAACGCAACAAGGAGTGCGCATCATACACGGTTGACCTACGAAACTATCAAGGAGCGACGATGTCCGGCGAGCAACGAATTGAACGGGACAGCATGGGCGAATTGGCCGTACCCGCGGACGCACTGTGGGCAGCGCAGACACAACGCGCCGTCAATAATTTCCCGATTAGCGGTTTGGCGATGCCGCCGGCCTTCATTCGCTCACTGGGCCTCGTCAAATGGGCGGCCGCAAAGGCCAATGCCGATCTTGGGCTGCTGGATGCCGATATTGCCGACGCGATCGCATCGGCAGCCGAAGAAATCATCGCTGGCGAACACGTCGAGCAGTTTCCGGTCGACGTGTTCCAAACAGGCTCTGGGACCAGTTCCAATATGAACTGCAATGAGGTCATCGCCAATATTGCCAGCGGCAAGCTGGGGCGGCCAGTGCATCCGAACGACCACGTGAATATGGGTCAGAGCAGCAACGATGTCATTCCGACGGCCATTCACGTCAGTGCTGCCATGTCCGTAGTCGAGTCGCTGCTGCCGGCGCTCGACCATCTGGCCGGCGCCATCGAAACCAAGGCAGCGGCTTTGGCGAGCTCGGTCAAGACGGGACGCACGCATCTAATGGATGCGATGCCGATCCGATTCGATCAGGAACTCGGCGGCTGGGCAACCCAGATTCGCAGTAATTTTCAGCGAATCGCCGGCGTGATGGGCCGGTTGTCGGGCCTGGCGCAGGGCGGGACGGCCGTGGGCACGGGCATCAATGCCCATCCCGAATTCGGCGTCAGGTTTGCCGCTGCCTTAGCCCAGCGCACCGGTATCGCGTTTCGGCCTGCCGACAGCTACTTCGAGGCATTGAGCTCGCAAGACACGGCTGTCGAACTATCAGGTCAGCTGAAGACGACGGCGGTCAGCCTGATGAAAATCGCCAACGACTTACGCTGGATGAACAGCGGCCCTTTGGCGGGTTTAGGCGAAATTGCGCTGCCGGCGCTGCAGCCCGGCAGCAGCATCATGCCTGGTAAGGTCAATCCGGTCATTCCAGAGGCGGTTGCAATGGTTGCGGCACAGGTCATCGGGAACGACGCGACGATCACGGTGGCGGGTCAATCAGGCAATTTCCAGCTCAACGTCATGTTGCCGGTTGTCGCTTATAACTTGCTGCAAAGTCTCGAACTTTTGGCGAACGCATCGCGCTGTCTTGCCGATTCGGCGATTGCCGGCTTTACCGTCAATGCAGACCGCCTCGCCGACGCGCTCGAGCGCAACCCGATTCTGGTCACGGCGTTGAATCCGGTGATCGGCTATGAAAAGGGCGCGGCAGTCGCCAAGCGGGCCTACAAAGAAGGTCGACCGATCCTGGAGGTTGCTGCTGCAGAAACCGAGCTGAGCGATGCGGAACTAAGGCGCCTGTTGGATCCGACCGAGCTGACGCGCGGGGGTATCAAGGAATAACCGATGCGGCGTGAATTTGAGGCGCGGTTGCGGTCATATGTGCCTGCCTCTGAGCCGCTGGAAGCGCTTAGGCCCTTTATTATCGGCGCGGTCTCGCCGGAGCTGCAACGCCGCCTAAACCAGCCGGTCGCCCGAGCAGCGGTGCTGATCGGCTTGCAGGAGCAGTCCGGCGAATGGTCGGTTGTCATGACGCAGCGGGCCGAGCACCTCCAGAACCATCCGGGACAGGTGGCGTTTCCAGGTGGCAGAATCGAGGTGGCCGATCCCAGCATCGCGGCCGCAGCGCTGCGGGAAGCCCATGAAGAAATTGGGCTTACTCCCGCGGATGTTGAGGTCGTTGCCCAGATCGATGACCACATTACCGGCACCGGCTTCATCGTGACACCGATTGTTGGCTTCGTCGCCGCCGAATTCGTGCCGGTCGCAAACGCGGATGAAGTGGCTGCCGTGTTTAACGTGCCGCTGCGGGCAATTCTCGATGAGTCGCTGCTCAAGCCAGTCGAGCGCGACAGATTCGGCACCCGGTTTATCAATTATGAATTACAGCACCAGCAGCATCTTATCTGGGGTGCAACGGCAGCAATGCTTGCCACACTAAGAAAAATATATTATGAAACATGATAATAAAGGTAATATCTCGAAATTACTTGAAATAA
>JAHEEO010000019.1 GCA_024640665.1 Rhodospirillales bacterium
TGTGCATACTCCCAGCTCAGCATGGCCTCGCCATTCTTGCGCACGATAAAGCACAAGACGCCACAAACCAGAAACGCAAACGCAGGCGTCAGCCCTGGCAGCCAGTTAGCATAAAACTGCCGAGTAAACGCCAGCAACGTGGCTGCCGAAAAAAGTGCGAGCCCCCACTTCTCCTGCACTTTCATTTTGCCGAGTGCCTCCAGTTCCTCGGAAAAATAAGCGCGAGTGCCTTCTACTTGCGCCATCTCGGGCTTGAAAGCAACGCGCATATAAATGAATGCGGCGATTGCCGAAATAAGCGTCAACGGGCCGAGTCTCGTCAGCCATGTCGTAAATAGAAACTCGTGATCAATAAGCTGCTGCTCTAGAAATTGCACGGTCAGCAGATTGGGTGCACCTCCGATTGGCGTGGCAGAGCCGCCAACGCTGGTTCCCCACGCAACCGCAATCATCAGCGCCGAGCCAAATGCACTCTTGCCGATATCTTCTATGCCGATGTAACGCAACATAGCTGCGACGATCGGCATCATTGCCGCTGCTACTACGGTATTAGGCAGGAAGGTGCTCAGTAACGTCGCAATAACAAACCACGCCAGAATCTGCTGCCGCGTGCTGGTCCCTATCCCGATAAGGGATACGAGTGCAATACGCCGATCCAAGCCCCAGCGCGTCCAAAACGTAGCCAGGACATTAGCCCCTATCAACAAGATGACGAGTTGTTGGGAGTATGCCGGCAGAATCTCCGCTACTGGCAGAAAATCGAATACTGCCAATACAACGAGCGGTAGCAGCCCGGTCACAGCAAGATGTACCGGCTGCGTGATCCACCACCAGGACATCCACACGAGCAAGCCTATGCTTGCACGGACAGGATACGGAATAGCTTCCAGCGGCACGGCTATGCATATAAGGAATACGGCCGGCCCGCCGAGCAAATGCACAAAGTCATGACGCGGCTCGGCGCCGCCGTCAGTTCGCGGCGCGGCCTCGTTCGATTCGGAGTGACTCACAAGTGCACCTACTTTGGCCGATCGCCCTTTATCGTGACTCGCCGCCCTTTGCGCTCGTTTGGCCAGTAGTCCCAAATCGCATGATGCAAAGTACAGCGGTTGTCCCAGAACGCAACGTCAAACTGACTCCAGCGAAACCTCACCTGAAAGGCAATCTGCTCGGAATGCGCAAACAGCAACTCAAGCACTGCATCGCTCTCATGCTGAGACAATTCGTTTAGACGCGTCGTAAAAGTACGGTTGACGTACAGCGCCTGCTTGCCAGTTTCTGGGTGCGTTCGAACCACGGGATGGACAGCTTCGGGATACTGTTTGCCACCATCATCAACACCACGATCGGCATAGCGCCCGCGATAAACGTGCTCAGACCCATGAGTTGCAGTGAGCCCAATCAGCATCTCACGAAGCGGTTGTGAAAGTGCATCGTAGGCAGCATACATATTGGCAAACAATGTATCGCCACCCAAGTCCGGCAGAATTTGCATTTGCAGAATGGTGCCGAGCGGTGGTTCTTCATCGCATGAAACATCGGAATGCCAAAACTCGCCATTTGCGATTTTGGAATCCTTATGCGCATGAATCTCAAATACGGCTGGGTGACCGGACATTTGCGGCGCAGCCGGATGAAAGTGAAGATCGCCAAAACGCTCGGCAATTGCGACTTGGACTTCAGGCGGGATCTCGCGTTGGTCTTTAAAGAACAGCACTTGATGCTCGAGAAAGGCTCGATGAACCTCTGCGAAGCTCGCGTCATCAAGGCCATCGGCCAAATGAATGCCGCGCACTTCTGCGCCGAGTGCAGGCTCAAAACGCCGCACTTCGATCCTTTTATATCCTGACGGAGTATTCCCCATTAGCCCATGCAGCCCCAACCCATGCAGCGCCCTAGTTCACGCAGCGCACTCGTTCACGCCGCGCCCTGTTTTTTTTATAGCTGGGGTGCCATGTTAAAGCACGTCAACATCACAAATACATGCCATCGATCGAAACAAGCCGCTCAGACGCAGAATTTCTGGTTTACAATCGGCTCAGAAGACCGTCTGAGGGGGACACACCATGACGATGCGACACGCGCTTGCATTTTCGATCGCCGCCGCGCTGAGTGCGGCGTTCACTCCGCTTGCACTCGGGCACCATGCCTTTAGCACGGAGTTCGACGGCGAACTCGAAGGCAAGGTAGAGGGGGTGGTTACCCGCGTCTGGTGGGCGAATCCGCATATCCGCTACGACGTCGATGTCACACTTCCTGATGGCAGCATCGAACAATGGTCTTTGCACCCCCCAGGCAACCTACCCACCTATCGCCGTGAGAATTGGACGCCTGAAACACTGCAAGCAGGCGATCCAGTCACAGCAACAGGCAATCTTGGCCGCGATGGTGCAAAGAAACTCTATGCGACATGCATCAACTTGGACAGCGGCCGGCAACTGGGGCGCTGCGTAAGCCCGGGCACCACATCTGAAGTCAGCGCCGACCCGACAGCGACGCACACTTACTCTGCAAACGACTACGCCGTCGACATTAGCGGATTTTGGGACAATCGTTATCGCTTCCGAACGACCGTTGACGATTTCGACCCCAAGCCGATGCCGATGACGGCCGAAGCCCGCACCATTTATACTGGACGAGAATTCGGCGACGACCACGTGTTGCGCTGCCAGCCACCCGGTTTGCCCAGAATTTTTGGCTCGCCATACCCGGTAGAAGTACTCGATGCAGGCGGCCACTACGTGATGATATTTCTGCAGGACAATACACCGCGCTGGGTCTACATGGACGGACGCGGGCCGCTGGCCGACCAACCGCTCACTTCGATGGGGTTCTCAGTCGGACACTGGGAAGACCGCACTTTGGTGGTTGAAACCACGCATCTGAGCCCGGGCTGGCTTGACGGCTCAGGCTACCCAATGACCGGCGGGGACGGCACTCGCATCGTCGAACGCTGGACGGTTGCAGAAGACAATCTAACCATCGACCGAACGATGACAATTTATGACGACTACTACACGGCACCGCTGGTTCGCACTCGGGGCTCACAGCGCGGCAATTCAAACGAGCTCTTAGAGAGCCCCCCGTGCGACGCAACCTCTTTCTATAGCGAATTGTTTCAAGACGGCAAGCTGGAGGAATTGTTCCGCTAGCGCTTTTTTGCTGAGCGTTGCGGCGGCGGCGGCGAAGCGGACCGGTTTATAGATCAGTAATCTCGCATTCACCGACTAGCTTGGGGCGCAAGTCTGCCGCGACTTCCAGCATCAGCGCATGCAACGTCGCGTGCAGGGCTTCATTGATTCTCTCCGATGCGCGTGTAGTCACCTGATATGACTCGCCGGATTGCACGCCGGAAGCATATGTGTCATCAAGCAGCACATCGCCGTTGCTATTGTACGCGGCAACGTTGAATGTGACCTCGACCTCCGGCGTAATCCATGTTTGGGCTTCTTCGCTTGTAAAACCCTGATCGATCACCCGGCGATAGCGATAAATAAAGTCTTCCATATTGCCGGTTAGCGCTACCGTATAGCCGCGCGCCTGTTCGAGGCTGTCAACGAACTCAACGCCTTCGGAAAAACAATTACCAAACACTTGATGGGCTATATTGCGCACAATTTCGCCCACCGGCACGATCAGCGTCGTAAAATCGCCAACCTCGGAATCGGGCGGACCTTCGTAGGTGAACTCGCGCTGTTCACCACGCATTACCAGCGCGATTTTGCCATAGGCCAAGAAACTTGGCGCTTCTGAAGGCACATACGCGGGCTCAAACTGCGCTTCATAAGTACATCCGAAAGTGCATAGCAGCACGGCCAGAGACATTACGAACTTGCTTTTCATTGAGAGTCTTCTCACTCATCGAAACCAAACTCAGTATCAAATCCGGCCCAATGTTTAGAAATTCGCGCTTATACCTACTCAGTTACGGTTGCCCGTCAATCTAGCCGAGTTCCTTCAACACAGCGCCTGCAGCGGTGCCCAGCAGAAGCGTATCAACGCCAGCGACCACTAATGTATATCCGCGGGCTACAAATGGCTGCACAGCTGCGGCCGTCACTCCGAAAAAGCCGAGCGGCATACCGACAGCTTGGCATGCTGCCGTCACACGGTCGATGGCTGCCATTACATCGGGGTGCCCAACCTGGCCAGTCAGCCCCAGGCTTGCAGACAAGTCGTACGGGCCGACCAGAACCGCATCGACCCCGTCGACGGCGACAATTGATTCGATGTTGTCGACAGCATCAGCGTGTTCTGCCTGAACAATGACACTCACCGCATCGTTCGCCTTCGCCAGGTAGTCGGCAAACGACTGACCGTAACCGTGCGCGCGGGCAAGTCCGATGCCGCGCGCACCTTGCGGTGCGTATTTCGAATAGCGCACGACAGCAGCCGCTTGTTCGGCCGTATTCACCTGCGGCACGATGATGCCGTCAGCGCCGAGGTCCAAAACACGCTTAATCGCCACTTCGCCAGCCGAGGGCACGCGCACGATGCAGGCCACATGATCGTCTGCTGCCTGCAGAATATGCTCCAAATCACGAATATCGATGGCACCGTGCTCGCCATCGATAAACAACCAATCGAACCCGACCTTCGCAAGCACTTCTGCGCTCGCCGCCGATGCCAGCGTCACCATTGTTCCCTTCAGCAACTCACCGCGAATTAATCGCGCTCGAAATGAATTGGACATGCAGTCTCCGTCGCGCAAGTTAAGCGGCTCTATTCTATAGCCTTTCTGACGCTCACGAGGCACCCAAATAACTGTTCATCGCGCTAACCGGCCTCTGTTCTCAGCATGCCTGTGGGCTTTCGAAACCCAGCCTTACGGCGCCCAAAGACGCATCCGGACCAAATCTCCCACTCAATTTCGATCGAGACCTGCCGATAACCATTGTATGTTTGGACGTGCAACCAAGGATGACCGATGGGAGGACGCATACCGCGGCCTGCTCACCGAATTAGAAACCAAAGAACGGCAATGGTCGGCTGTGGAAACCGACTTGCGTCGCGCTGCCGCTCAGCTTGCGATTGCCGCAATGGGCCAGAGCACTACTCTCGATGAAGCGCTCACCGATGTTGTCAAAGTCGTGCGCGGCGGCTCAGAAGACATTGATGCCCCACTCGACCGACTCTCGGCAGCACTCAAACGCGCTGAAAAATACGCCTCTGCGAGCCAGATTGAACGGATGGCATATCCGAGCGATGCAGATTCAAGCGAAGATCCTGCCAGAATTGCTGAATCTCCGACAACTGGCAACACCGCCGCGAGCACGACTACTGATTTGGACATCCGGGTAGTTATTAACGCTCTGGCCAACCGTCTTGCCAAGATACCCGAGCTGTCGCAAATTGCACAGCAGATTGCCCAGCAACCGCAAACGAACGATCAACAATGGAGCGATGTACTCAACGGCGTGGCTGACAGCGTCGCGCAAGTTGTGAGCTCGATCCAGACACAACGCAATGAACTTGAAGGCTTTCTAGAATCGGTAACGACGCAACTCGCTCAATTCGAGCAGTGGACACAGTGGCACCTTGCAGACACGAAGTTGCGGCGCGACGACAATACCAGCCTCGAACAAGCTGTAAGCGAACAGATGGAGGGCCTGCACGAAGATGTACAGAGCAGCGAGACCATCAGCGACATAAAGACTTCTGTGCAACAGCGTCTGCAATCAGTGGCGGACCGCTTCAAACAGTTTCGTGAAACGGAAGCAAACCGCCTTGATGAAGCCGAACAGCGCAACAGCAAGCTGCTCGGCGAAATCGCCCGCTTGCAAGACAAGACCACCGAACTCAGTCGCTTGTGTGGAGATCAAGCACAACGAATCATGTTTGATTCACTGACCGGAGTTCACAGCCGGCATGCATACGAACAACGGCTGCTCGAGGAATATCAGCGCTGGCAACGCACGGGCACCGCTCTCGCCTACAGTTTGTGGGACATAGACAAATTCAAATCGATAAACGACACATACGGTCACGATGCCGGCGACCGACTGCTGCGCCGAATCGGTCGCATCATCAATAAGCATAAGCGGGCAGAAGACTTTATCGCACGCATCGGTGGCGAGGAGTTTGCTCTGCTCTTGCCAGCCACGGATACAGATTCTGCATTGGTGATTGCCAATCGACTTCGCGAGGTTATTGCGGATACGCCGTTCCACTATCGCGGCTCGCCGGAAACAGTGACGCTATCTTGCGGTATTACAGAGTTTCACGACGGCGACACGCCGTTAAGCGTTTACCAACGTGCCGACAAAGCGCTTTACGAGGCGAAGAACAGCGGCCGGAACCTCTGCATCCAAGCGTAAACTTCAGCTGGCCGTTATCTGCGGAAAGACGCCTGTGATGCGTTCCGCGGAAGACATCAGTCCATTGGGAACACCGATAAATTCGCCAAGACGGTCAATCCACAACTCGTGGTACATGGACCGGATTCCCAGTTCGCCGAGTACCCGCCGGACAACTGCCGTTTCTATGACGCCGGACCCATCACGCTGTCGCATCAACTTCGTTGTGGAGCGAATCGGCAGGTCGGCGGCTGTCACGAACCAGCCATTTTGAAGTCGATATGGCCCAGCCAGCCAGAACATCAAGCCGCGAGAAAAATCTCTCAATCCGGGATTCATACAGTCTGCGACCGACCAGTCCAGCGCCTTATCAATGACCGAATTTTGTTCAGGAATCGCTGCTCCTAATCGGCGCCGCAGCATCCGGGCACGTCCGAGAACTGAACGATATTCCGCCCCCTGCAACATCTCCAAAAAACCAAGCGCCTCGCGCTGAAGGCTTTTTACGTTGTTGTCAGAGATATCTAACGCCCTCGCCAATGAATCAAGCGATGTGGGTGTTTCCGAGGCGAACACGCGTGCCTGAAGAATCATCCGATGACGTGAATCACTGCGCGCAAACGCGCGCTCAATGAGTCGCGGCACACTGTATCTGTCCACAAGGGATCCTGCTAAGTCTGAAGCAGTGCTGAGCTTCACCCGTTTCCAAAGCTGCAGCAATTCCGGTGGCCAGTCGGGATGCGGCTGCGGAAGCGAGTTCGCCAACGTATGCTCGCCACGTTCCCCGGCAGTCCATGCCGACAACACGCGGAAGAATGTCTTTATCTCACGTGGTGTTCTCGGCAGATTGCGTCGATCGCCCGGATTACTGCGACTCAGACTGCTGTGATTTGGATCCTCGTGACTTGGATCGATGTGACTTGGATCGATGTGACTTGGATCGTCCTGACGTGAATCGCTGCGGCCCAGTTCTCGGTGGCTCGAATCGTGTTGACGCGGATCTGTCTGACTTCGTTCATGACTATTCGACACGCTAGGCGGCGGTTTGCGATAGGCATCATCGACGACTGACTCTAGCGAACAAACAAATTCCAGCGTTCGCTTCGGCCCGATTTGCGGGAGCTCGAGAATATCGCCAATCTTTAGAGTTGCACACGAGATCGTCTCTTCCGGCAGAGCTTTTGCGAAGGCTTTTGCCGTCAGCAGGGGAAGACAAAGCGCCACTAGGGGAATCGCCGGAATGTGTGAATCTTCGATAACGCGCAGGTCGGCATGCTCTTTCAACAGCGGCCCGAGCGTCTGCGCCAGCTTCTTCAGAGCCGCTTTATCGAGTTGGTGCCCGCGTTGCCAGAATTCCGGCCCTAAATCGCGAAGCAAAACCGGTTCTCCGATCGCGTCTACCAACGCTTTGGGTGCTGGCAAGTCGCCAACAGCAGAACGCAATGCGGACGGCACAAGCGCATATGGCGCCTCGCCCCACGACAACTCGACTTTGCCTTCGGCTTGTTTGCCTTCCATGATTGCGCCGCGATCGGGTTTAAAAACAACCGATATGCTAGGCCACTGAGGCCATCTGGTCGCAAATGGATTTCTCAGTTTTGGCTGAGAACCTCAGGCGAGGCGCAACTACGGCCTGACAAGCGTACCGACAATGTTGCCGACGAATGCGGAGGCAAACCACAGCCAGCCGTGCATGCTGGAAGCCGAGAAACCGCAATCTCAACTGTTCGATTCTTCTACTAGCTAACCCGCAATACGTCCGCTCTCGATGAGATGCGGATCAAATTTTGAGACAATGTCCAGCTTGGGCGCACGAATTTCGTCGCCAGCGTCAGGATAATCGATTTGCGCCAGCAAGTGGCGTATCACGTTTAATCGCGCACGCCGCTTGTTATTTGCCTGCACGACAAACCATGGGGAATGCTCACTGCTGGTACGCAAGAACATTTCATCACGCGCGATGCTGTAGTCATCCCAGTGCTCTAGTGAAACTTCGTCGATGGGGCTGATTTTCCATTGCTTCAAAGGATCACGGCGGCGATCCGCCAATCGCTGGGCTTGCTCCTCCTTTGAGATATCTAAGTAGTACTTGATAACCCGCACGCCGGAATCGATTAGCATCGCTTCAAATTGCGGTACCGTCTGCATAAAGGCTTCCTTTTCCACCGTCGTGCAAAAACCCATCACCGGTTCTACGCCAGCGCGGTTGTACCAACTTCGGTTCATCAACACCATTTCTTGTTCAGCCGGAAGATGCTCGACATAGCGCTGAAAGTACCAACTGGCCCGGTCGCGGTCCGACGGCTTTCCCAATGCAACGACACGAGTTTCACGAGGACTCAAATGCTGTGTTATGCGCTTGATCGTGCCGTCTTTACCCGCGGCATCACGACCCTCAAAAATTACCAGGATCTTTCGGTCATCCTCAATGAAGTGCCGCTGCAGTTTCACCAATTCGATCTGCAGCGCCTTCAACTCCTTTCGATATTCTTCCTTGGATTTTCCGCCATAGTATTTCTTCTTATGTGTACGCATTTCTTATCCAGCCTGGTCAATCGAGTCGCTTTACAAACCGTAACATAGCAATAGTCATTGCGACGCAAAAGAAGGCAACCAACGCGTAGACATGCGTTGTGAGCTCCAACACCCCCGCACCACGCAGCATGATGCCGCGGATGAGTTCTATGAAATGCGTCAGCGGTAAAACGGACCCCACCCATTGGGCCGCCTGGGGCATGCCGTCAAAAGGAAACATGAATCCAGATAGCAGTATCGAGGGCAGGAACACAAAAAATGTGAGCTGCATGGCCTGAAACTGTGACTGGGCCACTGTCGAAATGGTTAATCCAAGACCAAGGCTAGCCATCACGAACAACAGACTTGCAAGATACAAATCCGTTACTTGGCCGCGAATAGGCACGTTGAAAAGCAAACTGCCAACCAATAAGACGATGCTCACCTGCACCATCCCTATCGCAATGTATGGGACGATCTTTCCAACCATCAATTCCACTGTCCGCACCGGAGTTGTCACCAGCAATTCGAAATTGCCGCGCTCGCGCTCGCGAACAATTGCTACAGCCGTAAACAGCACCATTGTTAAGGTCAAAATAACCCCGATCAGCGCTGGCACTATTTGCACAGCAGAACGGCGCTCAGGATTGAAGTAATTGCGAACCGAAAATGTCGGCGCTGCCGACTGCGATGCGAAGGCGCTGGTATTAGCGCTACCCGCACGCGATGGAAGCGGCATATTCACGATCCGCTGCGCAATCGAACTGATCGTCGGGTCGCTGCCGTCTACGAGCAATTGGGCAACATTGCGTTGCGGATCACCGGATCGGCGCTCGATGTCCGACGGGATATAGATGCCGAGCTTGATGTCACCGCGGCGGATTGCGTCGCTCAAAGCTGTAAGATCGGCATACGCTCGCACGAATTTGACCACCTGCGTCTGCTCAATGTCCGCGATCAACATTCGCGAAAGGCTCGAACCAGCCAGGTCCACAACTCCGGTGCCGATATTGCGAACATCGGTGTTTATTGCGTAACCGAACAGCGTAATCTGCAACAGCGGGATACCGACGATCATTCCGAATGTGATCCTGTCCCGAGACAATTGGCGGACCTCCTTCACCATGATGGCGATTGTCCTAGTCCACCAGCTCATGCTTTGTCCTCATGCGTCTGCCTGCTGCGCGCGAGCTGTTGCCGCGACAAATACGTCTTCTAAGTTTGCTCGAGTTTCCCGTGTTTCACTGGCGATTCCGGCATCGCTCAGGGTCGCTTGAATTTCCGTTGGCGCATCCGTGCGCGTCCGCGAGACCGTAACCCGCAATCGGTTGCCAAGCTGCGTGACCGAACCGACCCATGCAATCTGGCGCAGCACTTCACGGGCTTGTTGTGGATTGGTCGTAGATACCTCTAGAACGCTCGCCTTCAGATCGTTGGCGAGAGCCTGGGGCTCGCCTTCGGCGACGACCGCGCCGGCATCTAGAATAGCAAGCCGATGGCAGCGTTCGGCCTCATCCATAAAGTGCGTGGACACCAAAATCGTTGTTCCCGACTCCGCCAGCGTAAACAGGCTGTCCCAGAAATCACGGCGGCTTTGCGGGTCGACGGCGCTCGTAGGTTCATCCAACAACAGCAAGCGTGGCTCGTGTAACGTTACGCTCGCCAAAGCCAAACGCTGCTTCTGTCCACCGCTTAATGTTCCAGCTCGCTGCTTGAAGAGTCGGCCCAAACGATACTGCTCGACATTCGCAGCAATCTTTGTCTTTGCCTGCGTCCGACTCAAACCGTAAATGCGGGCCATGAACTGTAAGTTCTCTGCAACGGATAAATCTTCATACAATGAGAACCGCTGCGTCATATAACCAATATTCTGCCGCAGCTCGTCAGCTTCGTCCGGCATGTCGAAACCAAGCACGGTAACCGTTCCAGCGCTTGGTTCGAGCAATCCGCACAACAGGCGAATCGTCGTAGACTTGCCGGATCCGTTTGGCCCAAGAAAGCCGTATATGCGAGCAGCTGGAATACTTAAGTTGACGTTATTTACAGCGAGCAACGATCCGAATCGCCGCGTAAGTCGGCGAGCGACAATGGCCGAAGTCTCTGGAGCGGTGTCGGTCGCAATCACGGAAAATCTACTTCCACTATCACGCCACTGGGCAGTGCTTGCGAAGCTTCGTCGGTCAGCGTGATCTCGGCGAGAAAACTGAGTCGGCCGCGGTCCCGCTCGGTTAAGGCAAAGTAAGGCGTAAACGCCGCCTCTGAGGCAACATAGCGGACTTCACCCGCAAAGCGTTGGTCTTCACCGTCAACGACAATACTGGAACGCAGTCCCGGCACGACACGGGAACGCAAAGCTTCGGGCACATACACGCGCGCATAGGGTGACCGACCAGCAAGCAATACCACAACGGTTGCACCGGCTGGCGGCTGCGCACCGAGTTTGTAAGGAATAGCATCAATTCTGCCAGGCCCTGGCGCAACAATATCCAGTCTGGCAAGTGAAATTTCTTGTGCCTCGAGCGCTGCTTCGGCCTCGTCAAGTTTAGCTTGAGCCTGACCGATTTCTTCCGCTGTAGTGCCGACAACCAGTGCGTCAAGCACAGCACGCAGCGTTTGCACCTGCGCATCCGCACTTTCCAGATTATTGCGCGCAACATTGAGCGCGAAATCTGATGTGAGTTGACGCTCAACCAACTCCGTAACGCGTTCGAATTCTCGCTGTTGAATGCGTTGATTGTCTGCGGCGCCCTTCAACCGGGCTTGCGCCTCTCTAATGCTCTCTTCACGCGGCCCTCGCAGTAATTCGGCCAGACGCTGTTCTGCATTCTCGCGAACGGCGTTTGCTTGACGCACAGCGGCTTGTTGGCGCGCACTATCTAAACGCATCAGCACTTGGCCGGACTGGACTAGGTCACCTTCCTTAACGAGGATCTCAGTGATGCGCTCGCGCGCTTCGGCGATGACTTCTATGCGATCGCGTTCGAGTGTGCCGACGAGCGGCAGCGGCGACTTTTCGCCTGCACACCCAAACATCGACGCTGCGGCAACCAGCAGTGCCACGACCCTGCGGTCAAACGTATTTTTATTCTTCATGAGCCTTCATTGATTTGCTAAATTCCAGCTAGACAGTCCTTGCGTAACGATGCCGACGGTATGTTCAACGAATCGCTCCAGGACCTCTGGGTCGTCCAATTTGACGGCGACTACTGATTCAATGACGGGCGCCGCGAGGAACGGAAAAATTGCCAGCGACACAATGGACACGGCAGCAAACATCAATTCCTCCGGGCTTTCGTGTCGGTCGTCGCCTTTTGCTTGAAGCAGAAGCCGGGGTAGAACCGCCGCGCCACGTTTAGCCACCTCTGCTAGGAAAAGCTCTCGAAAACGACCGTTCGCGGGCAACACTTCGCGCACAACCAGTTGTGGAATCCACGGGCGAACTGCCATTGCGCCCATGTAGGCGCGCACGAAATTGGGCAACGCGGTTGCCACGTCAGCGCTGTCGATGTCTACATCTGTTGCGACTCGCTCGAAGTGCTCGATCAGCGGCGCAACGGCATCGCGCATAACAGCCTCACCGAGCGCTGCCTTGCTGCCGAAGTAGTAGTTAATCATCGCCGGGTTGACGCCCGCACTGGCAGCAATGTCTTTGGTCGATGCCGCAGCAAAACCGACGTCGATAATCTTCTGCCGCGCAGCAACCAGCAGCGCCTGCTTAACATTTGAGCCGTGGTCCGCAACCGGCCTGCCGGGACCGCGAATATCTTGAGTGCGCGCCATGCGCTTATATTAATTAATCGATTATTTAATTACAAGACCCGGCCTGTGGCCCTTATACTGGCATGAACAACAAACTTGCCGCCGGGGGATTCACGATGCAGCAACGCAAACTGAGATGTTTGTTTCTAGGCCTAATAGCCGCACCAGCACTATTCACTCAGACCGCATTTGCACAAAGTGCTGCGTTTGAGCCGGTCACTGATGCAATGCTCGCTGCGCCGAATCCCGATGACTGGCTCATGTGGCGCCGCACACTCGACAACTGGGGCTACAGCCCGCTGTCGCAAATTAACCGCCGCAATACCGACCAACTGCAACTCGTTTGGACTCGCACGCTTACCGACGGCGTTCAAGAAGGCACGCCGCTCGTTCATAACGGCATCATGTACTTCCCGAACCCGAATGACGTTACGCAGGCTTACAATGCAGTAACCGGCGATCTGTTGTGGGAATACCGACGCCCGGTGCCCGATGATGTCGGCGACTACTTTCCTGCCGCGTCCACCAACCGAAATCTGGCTATTCATGGCAATCTCATTTTGGACAATGGCGCCGATGGCTATGCTTATGCGCTCAATGCCGAAACCGGCGAACTAGTTTGGGAAACCTTCATTCTCGACTATCGCTCCGGCGCAAAGAACAGTTCGGGCCCCATTGTCGCCAATGGCAAGGTTATTTCTGGACGCAGCTGCGAACCCGAAGGCGGACCCGAAGCTTGCGTCATTACGGCATTCGATGCGGAAACCGGTAAAGAAGTCTGGCGGACGCGCACGATACCGAAGCCCGGCGAACCTGGAGATGAGTCATGGGGCGACGTGCCGTATGAAGAGCGTTGGCATGTCGGCATGTGGATGGTGCCAAGCTACGATCCCGAACTCAATCGCATTTATGTCGGCACATCCGTCACCTCGCCGGCCCCGAAGTTCATGCTCGGCGGCAACCAAGAGCAACACCTGTACCACAACTCCACACTCGCACTTGACGGCGACACCGGCGAGATCGTCTGGTACTTTCAACACTTAGTTGATCACTGGGATCTCGATCACGCGTTCGAACGACTGCTGATAGATACGGCAGTAGCGCCGAATCCGGACGAAGTCCGCTGGATCAATCCTCGCGTTCGCCAAGGCCAGACTCGTAAAGTCATCACCGGCATTCCCGGAAAAACAGGGCTGGTATACACGCTCGACCGCGAAACCGGCCAGTTCTTATGGGCCCGCGAAACAATCGAGCAAAATGTCGTCGAAGACATCAACACGGAGTCCGGCGCAGCAACCGTAAATCCAGACAAAACATTCACCCGCGCCGGCCAAGAAGCATTGATCTGCCCGAGTACTCGAGGCGGTAAGAACTACCCGGCCGGCACATACAGTCCGCTGACAGGACTTATGTACTACCCGTTAGTAAACACGTGCATGACCATAACGACGGCTGCCGAAAAGCCAAGTCTTGACGATCTCTATGCGTTTCGCAGCCGTTCGCAAATTACGCCCGGCACTGAAAACGTCGGCACCATCGAAGCCATCTCAGTGCAAACCGGCGCAACCGCTTGGAAGGTCGAACAACGCTCTGCGATCTTGTCGCTAATCTCAACCGGAGGCGAACTCGTGTTTGGCGGCGATGTGAACGGCCGCTTCCGTGCCTACGATCAACGCGACGGCGACGTGCTATGGGAAGTGAACCTAAATTCGCCTGTGAATGGCTATCCAGCAAGTTTTGCCGTCGACGGAAGACAGTACATTGCAATTAGCACTGGCGGTTCCGGACACGCATTTGAATTAGGGCGGATGACGCCAGAATTGGACATGGGCAGTGCCAATCAGCTGTATGTGTTCGCATTGCCGGAATAAGCCTGAAGCCGGCAAATGGCGGCATCGGCGGCATGTCGCAGGTATGCAGTGATTGAGCAGTTCAATCGAGTTGCGAAGTTCATTCAGCCGCTTCGATTACCGTTACTGACAATTGCGGCAGCTTGTTGCATTGCGATCGTTGTCATATTGCTGAGCTCGAGCTCCGACCAGACTGAGCGGCTGCTCATACCTTGCACTGTCGGCCTGCTATGGGCGCTTAGTGGCTTTACGTTTATCGAGACATTTGGCACGGTGCCAGACAAGGCATCGAGCGAATTGAAGTTCTTTACGCGGCAAAAGCAACGCCTGCGCCGACTATGGTATTGGATTATGTCTGCGCTATTCGTCTGCGCAACATTGGGCGCGTTGTTTATCACTAATCGGCTTCTAATGGTCTGGCTAAGCGAATATGCCTAGCGACGCTCAGAGAGTCTCGCCGTTAGCGCAGCTACGTAACCGAAGCGATAGTTTGCCAAACTGCGGCCCCAAGGCCGCCAAGCAACAATACGTAGATCGGAATCGCCGAGATAAGCATGCCTGGTCCGCGCAATGCGGGATCCTTAATGTACTGGCGAAAATATACAATTCGCCCGACGAGGTAGATAAGGCCAAGCGCGGCAGCAATATTCACATCAATCAACAAGCCAAATGCCCAAAGGCCCGGCAGAAACGCGATCAATTGCTCCATGGTGTTGTAGTGCACGCGGAACCGTCGCTCGAAGTCGGCATCGCCGGTAATCGCAGGAGCTTTGACTTTACCTTTACCCCGGGCCGCGCCAACAAACCCGCCGAACACGACAAATTGAATAGACGCGAGCAACGTAATAATAAGTAACAGATTCAACTATCCGTCCCTATGCAAATCTCTAGCAGCCATTTTAAATGAAATGGCTAGAGCGCAGTTGAGTTATCGCTCGCAGCGACGGTAACTCCACTGCGACCGCCTAATTCACGCAACAATGCCGCTGTTTCGTCGTTTGGTGCGATACGCTCATCGGGCTGCCCCAATGCGATATCGAGAGGCGTCCAACCGCGCGCATTGGTCGCCATCAAATCGGCGCCCTTGTCCACCAAGTGCCGAATTAGCATGGTCGAACCGCGCAGCGTTGCGCCATGCAAGGCCGTATCGCCTGATTGATTCGCCGCGTTTATGTCTGCGCCAAGTCTCAGCAACATATCGATAACTGCAACTGCATCCGTTTCTCGACCGCGACTGAGGGACTCACGCCAGCCCACTCCGGCGGCTGCCATCAATGTCGACGTATTGCCGTTGGATGGAAACTCCATACCCGCCATCTTCATCGGCTCACGCTCCGCCGTGCCCTTCAACGGATCGGCACCCGCATCAAGCAAAATGTCTATCAATTCGAGATCGCCTGACATTGCGGCCCGCAGGAACGGCGTAGCCCCTTTATTGAGAACGGGATTCTGCGCGGCGCCCTGCGACAGATAGCTGGGCAGACCCATCTTGAGTTCCACATTAGGATCCGCGCCGCGCTCCAACGCGAGCTTGACGATATCAACGGGCGAAAGCCTGCTAACAAGTTTAGGCGCCGGGCGGGGATGCGCATCGATGGTGTTTAGATCGGTGGCTACAAATAAGACGGTTCGGCCCCAGCTATCGGCAACGTTCGGATCGGCGCCCGCTTCGAGTAACAGACCGGCCACATCGAGATGACCATTAATCGTTGCCAGCACCAGCGCGTTGGTACCTTCTTCGTCGACAGCATCAAGATCAGCACCCGCAGCTATTAAAGTTTGCACCGCTTCAAGCTGCCCTTCACGTGCCGCGAAATGCAACGCGGTGAATCGGCCCTTAGGTATATTTGGATAAACAAAGCCACCTTGCAGTCGATCGGGATTGGGTTCCGGCGCATCTATCAACTGCGAATGCTCGTCAAGCGTTGCGCCCGCATCGATGAGCACCTGGAGCGCTTCAACACGACCGGTCGCTGCCGCCCACATCAATGCGGTTTGACCGTGCCAGCCTTCGCGCGCATTCACATCCGCTTTGTTGTCCAGGCCGGCTACGCCCGTCGACTCACCTTCGCCCAGCAACAATCTGACGAGTTCTGCGTTACCCGCTTTCGCTGCCGTCATCAAAACAGTTTCGCCTTCCGGCAGGGATGAATTCGCGTCAGCGCCCTGCGCGAGCAGCTGACGGGCAATATCGGCATCACCATTGCGCGCGGCCAAGTACAGCGCCGTGACGCCCCGCCGATTGGTCGGCAGAACATCTGCACCTGCTGCGAGCAGAGTTTCTGCCAGCTCGGTATTACGGCTTTGTATGGCCCACATCAGCAGCGTACTGCCGTCAGGCTCTGCCTCAGTTGGGTCGGCACCGGCGGCAAGCAATGCCTTAACGACTTCCAAATTGTTGCTTTTCACTGCATCGAGCAGCGACTCTGGAGCTGACTGCTGCTGCGCTACTGCAGCCTGATTTTGCTCAGTCGCAACATCGCTGCTGCAAGCTGCAAGTCCCAGCACTAAGCTGACACTCACACTCAACTTCAACAATCCGTTCATCGTAGTCACTCTCTCCGCGTCGATCTTAAGACCTACTGGGCGAACTCTGCGGGCCAATATTTAGCTAAGGCCGACTGTTCCGCCGTCGCTCCGTTGTCCAAATCTCGATAACTCGATGCCCATTTGCTTCGCGATATCGACATGCAGATCGCCGATGGGTTTCGAGTAGTCGGGAATTTCGATGTGCCGATTGCCCGGCACGAATCCGCTTACGATAGCTGTCGGCAAACGCAGTTTGACGTGCTCGTTGCCGTTGCTCATGCCAGACCCATACATTAACAACGTGTTGTCCAGCAGCGAACCGTCGCCATCAGGCGTATTTGCCAACCGATCGACAAATCGCGCAAAAAACTCCATGTGATAACGATTAACCTTACCGTGCTTCTCCATGGTTTCTTCTGAGTTTTGATGATGCGAAATCGCATGGTGCGGATCGGGTATACCAATCTCTGGGTAACTCATATGGCTCAGTTCGCGTGCCATCATGAACGAGAACACCCGCGTGATGTCTGCCTGATAAGCAACATGGAGCAAATCGAACATAACTTCGACATGCTCGGCAAACTCATGCGGCACTCCGACCGGAGACTCCGGCGCTGAGTCGGCTAATTCGCTGCCACGACTTTCTGCCAACTGAATTCGGCGTTCGACTTCGCGAACGTTCTCGAGATACTCGTCGACGCGAATACGGTCCTGCGGACCCAAGCCCTTATCCAGGCGTGCAGCCTCTGCCATGACCGAATCGAGAATGCTGCGGTTCTGGCCCATGCGCGCCTGCCGCTGCTCTGCGGTACCTGTGCCGCCAAACATACGTTCGAACACGACACGTGGATTAATCTGCATCGGCAGCGGCGTAGTCGCAGATGCCCAAGACACCGTATTCAGGTAAGCGCAGCTGTATCCAGTATCACATGCTCCGATCAAACTGCTAATGTCTTCGATCGCAAGCTGCATGGATGGGAATACCGTCTCTTGCCCAATTTCGGCAGCGATGACCTGATCGATAGAGATGCCTGCTTCCAAGTCGGCACCTTGTGTCTTCTTGGGATATGCGTCGGTGAGCCAGGCGGTCGCGGCACCGGTGTGCTGCCCTGAACCATCCGCACCCATCAGATTGCTGACGACCGTGAGCTGATTCCGATACTTCTCCAGCGGCATCAGCGTACGGGTCATTTCGAAATCCGCGCCCGCTGTCGTCGGCGTCCACCAATTCGCGTCGTCGGTCATGATCATGCCGTGTGGCACATAGACAAAACCGGCACGCTTGGGGCGATTCGCCGCCGTTTGTGCCAGCGCCGTCAGCGCCGGCACCATCGCGCCGAGAAATGGCAACGAAATGGCAGCGCCCGCACCCTGTAGAAACTGGCGCCGCGGAAGAGACCTCTTGAAGTTAAACATTTCTCATAGCTCCTTGTTAATAGGCCGGGCCTATTGCTGGGCAACCTGCATTTCGTCGCCGGAGGCTGCCCGGCGCATTCGAAATGGCTGCGAGTTCACAATTTCTAAAACGATAGAAGAAAATCGATAATCGCTGCGCTCGACATTCTCGACGATACTCCGAACGGTTGGCATATCGTAATACTCGAGGCCGCGACCAATAGCGTAGGTCAGAAGTTTTTCGGTCACAGTGCCGACGAACTGTTCGGGGCTTGCCACCAATGCCTCACGCAAAGCAGTTGGCCCATCTATCGGTATGCCCCCGGCAAGTTCACCCGCTGCATTGATGGGCAACCCGGAATCATCGGTGTCGCGCCAGGCGCCAATACCATCGAAATTCTCGAGCGCAAAACCAATCGGATCCATGATGTTGTGACAGCTCGAACAATTTGGATCGGCCCGATGGCGCTCCAAACGCGTTCGCATCGATTCACGATCGAGCGAGTCTGGGGCATTCTCATCGAGCGCCGGCACATTGTCCGGTGGAATCGGTGGCGGTGTGCCGAGAATATTTTCGAGCACCCATTTGCCGCGAACCACGGGAGATGTGCGATGCGCAAACGACGTAACCGTTAATATGCTGCCATGACCCAACAAGCCATACCGCGCTGGGTCATTAAGTGTCACGCGCCGGAAACCGTCTCCATGCACGCCTTCTAAACGATAGTGGCGTGCAAGCCTCGGGTTCACAAACGTGTACTCGGCAGTGAGTAAATCGACGACGTTGCGGTCTTCACGAAACACACTACTGACGAACCGCGTTGTTTCTTCATGAAACGCACGGCGCAGGTTCTCGTCGAAGTTTGGAAACGCAACCGAGTCAGGTTCCACGCTATCCAGGTTTCGCAAATGCAACCACTGCGCTGCGAAATTGTCGACTAATGCATCAGCTTTGGGATCCGCAAGCATGCGCCGCACCTGCGCTTCAAGTGTAGTGACATTGCTCAGTCTTGATTCGGCTGCGAGATCCAGCAACTCATCGTCGGGAATACTGCTCCATAAGAAGAACGATAGCCGTGACGCGAGCTCCAGGTCTGTGAGCTCGTAAACGTCGCCGGGATCAGCATCGTCGGGATCGCGCTCAACCCGAAACATGAATTCCGGACTTGCCAGAATACGGCGAACGCCATATTGAATGCCGCCGTCAAACGTGCCTTTATAGTCGCGGCCTTCTTCGAAAAACTCGCGCAGTATTTGATTGTCGATTTCGGTGAGCGGCCGCCGATAAGCGCGCCGCGCAAGTGTGGATAGAATTTCATCGGCACATAACAATTCGTCGTCAGCGCCGGCCGGGCGGCAGCTGAATATAGCATCGCGACTTGCCGTGGCTCCCGACGGCGCTTCGCCGCCGAATGGGCCGCGGATTTGCACGTTGGCAACTTGCGGCACGCCACCCAGGTAAACAGGATCGAAGTTAAAAAACTCGAACGGCTGCAGCTGATCAACCTCGAATGCGCCGGTTTTTTCCGCGAATGTAACCGCGATGGTATGCACCCCCGCACTCATGCGAATTCGTAATCGCGTTCGGTTTGCGACTGTTTCGTTTGATGCAGCAGTATTTTCGAGCATCTGCATGTAGTCGGCCTGACCGCCGAGCGTGACGATGCGCTCCTGCTTACCGTCAATATTAATTTCGAATTGATGCGGGAACTGTAAGCCGCGAATGCCATCGACCGAATTGCCGACAAACGTGGTGTTGAATTCGTAAACACCATCGAGCGGGAAATTATGCTCAATTAAAATACCGCCGCGAGTACCCAACGGCATACCGTCGATGTATTGGTCCTGAGATAGCGTCGAGCGAGCGCGGTAGTTGGTTTCTTCCGGGGCAAAATCGGGATCGCCAACAGCTATAGCGCTGACACGGTCTGCAGCCGCGAGATAGCCCTCGAGCAAAGCCGGGGAAACCGTCAAGACATCGGCAATATTGTCGAAACCATAACTGGAATTGTCCGGCGGCAACAAATCATCGGCCTCGACGTCCAGCGCAAGCAAATCGCGTATTGCATTGGCGTATTCGGTGCGATTTAGCCGGTATAGCGCTGGCCGGCCAGGGTTGGGATTGTTATCCGCTAACTCATCCAGCGCATTCTCGAGCCAACCGGCAAACCCATGATACGTTTCCAAATCGGGACGAGGCTCGCCGACCGGCGGCATGGCATTGCCGCGAATCTTCAGGACTACCTTTTCCCACAATTCGGGATTGGCGGCGAGATTTTCGATCGGTTGAGACTCAAGCTCCATACCGCCAGCCGCTTCGGCTGCATTATGGCAATCTACGCAGTAGCGATTGACCAGCGACTGCACCTCGG
>JAHEEO010000020.1 GCA_024640665.1 Rhodospirillales bacterium
CGCGCCGACCGCTGCGACCATGGGGCAACCGGCCACCATTGCTTTCTGCAACAGCTCAAAACTTGCTCTGCCGCTGACTACGATTCCAGCATTCAGCAACGGTATCGCTTTCGCGCGAAGCTGCGAACCAACCAACTTATCGAAAGCGTTGTGGCGCCCTACATCTTCTCTAACTGCCAGGACTTCGCCTTGCTTATTGAACAAGCCGGATGCATGTAAGCCGCCGGTCTGAGCGAATAGTGCCTGCTGCTTGAGCAACTGCTCAGGCAACTGGTCGAGCGCGGCGCGCGAAATTGAAAAAGGCGACGCAGAGATATCAAACCGCCCATGGACGGCGACTGCCTCCAGAGAGGCTTTGCCGCAGACGCCGCAACTCGACGAAGTATAGAAATGTCGCTCGAGACGATCTAACTCGACCCGCACATCGTCAGCAAGTTCCACTCGAATTACGTTGACTAATCCATTGGCAGCGGGCGGCCCGCATGGCCGGACCCCTTGGACATCTTCGCCTCGAACAATAATGCCTTCGCCAAAAAGAAACCCCAGAGCGAGTTCTTCGTCGTTACCAGGGGTTCGCATAGTAATCGAAATACTCGTTTCGGAACGCTCGCCCGTAGGCAACGAGTAACCGAGTCGAATCTCCAGCGGCTCTTCAGTCGCAACTGAGTCGGTCTCTACGACCGTGTAGGCACTGGCCCGGCGTATCTCAAACTGTCGCGTAGAATGCCGGCCAACTAATGCCTTGAGGTCTGTCACCCGCTCGCAACTCGGCGAACCATAGTGGCGTCTAGAGCATCTATGGACGCGGCACCCATCAGGGCCATGTCTCGTTCCATCTCACTCCGCAATATCTGCAGCGCTTTATCGACTCCCGCCTCGCCGCCTGCACCGAGACCATAAAGGTAAGGTCGGCCCGCAGAACATGCGTTGGCGCCCAGCGCCAGTGCTTTGAGTATATGACTGCCGCGCCGGACTCCACCGTCGACAATAACTTCGAGTTCATCACCCACTTCGTCCTTGATCGCCTTCAACGAGTCGAACGGCGCAGGGGCGAATCCGAGTTGTCTGCCACCATGGTTGGAAAGCATGATGGCTGAGGCGCCGATTTCCACACATCTGCGCGCATCTTCGGGCCGCACCACGCCTTTGATTGCGAAAGGCCCACCCCATTCGTTAATCATCCATTCCGCGTCATCCCAGGTGACGCTGCGATCGAGCTGTGCATTGAGATACTCAATGATGCCACCCAATGAATCACTGCCCGGCGGCGGGTTGTGGGCAACATTCGCCATATCGATCTTTGGGGTTGTTAAATGGCGGTACACCCAACCTGGATGCATCGCGATGTCGATCAAGCTCATTAACGACAATTTTGGCGGCACCGTCATTCCGGTCACAATATCGCGTTCCCGGTTGCCTGATACGCCCGGCACGTCGACGGTAAGCTGCAATGCGCAAAAGCCGGCTTCCTTTGCGCGTTGCACGAATTCTCTGCTTAAGCCGCGATCCTTGAGCACATAAACTTGAAACGCTTTGGGCCCTGGCGTGAGCTTACCAACGTCTTCGATGCTCATTGAAGAGAAACTGGATAACGAGTAAATCGTGCCAGCAGCGTGAGCTGCGCGAGCAACTGCAGTTTCACCCTGATAGTGAAACAGCCGAGACAACGCTGTCGGCGAAAGGAAAAACGGCCAGTCGATCGGCTGACCGAACAATGTCGTGTTGGTCTTTATCTTGCTGACGTCGACAAGAACCTTCGGCAAGAATTCGACGTCATCAAATGCTGCGGAATTGCGCCGCAGCGTCCATTCGTCGTCTGCCCCGCCATCAATGTAATGAAACATCGGTGCGGGCATTTTTCTTGCTGCGCGTTTACGCAGCTCAGCAATGTTGTAACAGCGGCCTACACCCTTTCCGAACATTAGTCCCCCTTGACGCGGTCAAGTCTGCTATGCGGCGTAAGCTTCGTTCTTGCTCAACTCGACAATGGCCGCTTCGGCTAATTCACTGAGGCCAGTTGTACCCTGATTCAGATGAGCAACAATGCCCTTCTTCATCTCAACTGTCCAATAGCGCGTCAAGTGGTCGGCGATAGCGGCGACTGCTTTATCGCGTTCGCCAACATCGAAGTTTTGAGCGATCTGATTGGCCATACGAACTAGTTTGGAAACATTCACGGACAAGGTCTCAATTCAAGGTTTCTTCGGTAACCGACTGGGCGCCCTTCAGGAACTTCTCCTGCTCGTCAGAAAACTGCTCGAATTTCTGCTGCCAGTCGGACATTTGTGTGACTTTATGAGCCTGCACTGCCGTCACTTTGTATTCGGGGCAATTGGTCGCCCAATCAGAATTATCAGTCGTTACAACGTTGGCACCAGAAGCCGGATGATGGAATGTCGTGTAAACCACACCCGGTTGCACGCGCTCGGAAATAACTGCTCGCATCACCGTCTCGCCCGCACGGCTCTTCATCCCTACCCAGTCACCGTCTTCGATGCCGCGTTGTTCTGCATCATGTGCATGAATCTCCAGGACATCCTCATCGTGCCAATTGGAGTTTGCCGTGCGCCGCGTCTGCGCGCCGACGTTGTATTGGCTCAAGATTCGTCCGGTGGTCAGCAGCAGAGGATACTTGCGGCTGGTGCGTTCATCCGTTGCTACATACGGCGTAACTCGGAAGAGTCCTTTTCCACGCACAAACTCATCGATGTGCATGGTCGGCGTACCGCTTTCCGCTGCTGCGTTGCAAGGCCACTGGATACTGCCCAACGCGTCCAATTTGTCGTAACTCACCCCGGTGAACGTTGGCGTCAATCGCGCGATTTCATCCATGACTTCGCTTGGATGCGAGTAACTCATTGAATAGCCCATCGCCTGGGCAAGCGCTATCGTGGTTTCCCAGTCCGCCAGGCCTGCCAATGGCTCCATGACCTTGCGAACGCGCGAAATACGACGTTCTGCATTCGTGAAGGTCCCGTCTTTTTCAAGGAAAGACGAGCCGGGCAAAAATACATGCGCAAACTTTGCGGTTTCGTTCAAGAACAGATCTTGAACAATCATGCACTCAAGGGCGGACAAGGCCGCCGTAACATGCTGAGTATCGGGGTCGGACTGCGCGACATCTTCGCCTTGGACGTAGAGCCCCTTGAATTGACCCGCGACGGCTGCATCGAACATATTCGGGATCCGCATGCCCGGTTCCGCCAGAATCGAAACGTTCCATTCGCTACCGAACAACGCCCGAACGGCAGGATCGGAAACATGCCGATAGCCAGGCAATTCATGGGGAAACGATCCCATGTCGCATGCGCCTTGAACATTATTCTGCCCGCGCAATGGATTGACGCCAACGCCCTCGCGGCCAAGATTGCCGGTCAGCATCGCCAGATTTGCAATCGCCATAACCGTCGTTGAACCCTGCGCATGCTCTGAAACGCCGAGACCATAATAGATCGCACCGTTTGGCGCGTTCGCATACAGCCGGGCCGCGCCGCGAATGACATCGGCTTTGACGCCGCTTTCTTGCTCGACCGATTCCGGTGAGTTTTCCGGCCTTGCTATGAATTCACGCCAGTCCTGGTACGCGTCAGATTCGCAACGCTCGTCGATGTAAGACTTCGCCTCCAAACCTTCTGTAATAATCGTATGTGCAATTGCGTTCAAGACGGCGACATTAGTGCCGGGGCGCAACGGTAGATGAAAATCCGCCTGAATATGGGGTGACTTCACGAGATCCGTTGAACGCGGATCGATTACGATCAGCTTGGCGCCTTGACGCAAGCGTCGCTTCATCTGCGAGCCGAATACCGGATGCGCGTCAGTTGGATTTGCGCCAATAACAACAATCGTGTCGGCCTTCATGACCGAGTCAAAATTCTGTGTGCCGGCCGATTCGCCCAAAGTTGCCTTCAAGCCATAGCCAGTCGGCGAGTGACAAACTCGGGCGCACGTATCTACATTGTTGTTGCCAAAGGCTGCTCTGACGAGCTTTTGCACAAGGTAGGTTTCTTCGTTGGTGCATCGCGACGATGTAATGCCGCCAATTGCACCCTGGCCGTACTCTGCCTGAATGCCTTTCATCTTCTTGGCGGCAAAACTAAGCGCTTCGTCCCACGAAACTTCCTGCCAAGGCTCGTGGATCGTATTGCGAATCATCGGTGTCGTAATTCGATCTGGGTGTGTCGCATAGCCGAACGCAAAGCGACCCTTTACGCATGAATGACCGTGATTGGCGCCGCCTTCTTTGTGCGGCACCATGCGCACGACTTCCTGGCCTTTCATTTCGGCGCGGAACGAGCAGCCGACTCCACAATACGCACAAGTGGTAATGACGCTGTGCTCTGGCTGGCCCATCTCGATCAGAGAGTTTTCGGTCAACGTAGCGGTCGGACAAGCCTGCACACAAGCACCGCAGGACACGCACTCGGAATCCAGGAATGGTTGATCTTGGCTCGCTGCAACTTTGGAGCCGAAGCCACGCCCGTCAATGGTCAAAGCAAAAGTGCCTTGAACTTCATCGCAGGCACGGACACACCGCGAACATACGATGCACTTGCTCGGGTCAAAGGTGAAATAGGGATTGCTGGTGTCTTTCTCGGCAGCCAAGTGGTTTTCGCCGGCATAGCCATATCGCACATCGCGCAGACCGACAGCACCGGCCATGTCCTGCAATTCGCAGTCGCCATTCGTTGGGCAAGTTAGGCAATCGAGCGGATGATCAGAGATATACAGCTCCATTACGTTGCGGCGGACATCTGCGAGCTGTTTGTTTTGTGTTGTAACAACCATCCCATCGCCCGCTTCAGTCGTGCAGGAAGCCGGCATTCCGCGTGCGCCCTCGATATGCACCAAGCAGAGACGGCAAGAGCCGAAAGGCTCCAGTGAGTCTGTTGCGCAGAGTTTCGGGATGTTGATCCCCGCCAAAGCCGCGGCACGCAAGACCGTGGTGCCCTTTGGCACTGATATATCGACTCCGTCGATCGTCAAAGTGACGGTCTCAGTCGACTCTTGAACGGGCGCAGGTGTACCAAAATCGTCCGCTCTGCGATACCGGGAATAATTTGTCGCCATATGACTAAACTCCGCCTCTCGCGCTCAATTGCGCGCCTTTAGATCTTCTGAATAATGGTTCATAACGCTAAGTACCGGGAACGGCGCCATACCGCCCAATGCGCACAATGAACCGGAGACCATTGTGTCACACAGGTCCCTTAGTAAGGCCAGGTTATCGTCCGCATTTTCGCCATTGGTAATTTTATCGATAACTTCAACGCCTCGGACGGCGCCGATGCGGCAAGGCGTGCACTTTCCGCAAGACTCCAGGGCACAAAACTCCATCGCGAAGCGCGCCTGTTGTGCCATGTCTACCGTGTCGTCAAATACGACAATGCCGCCGTGTCCCACCATCGCGCCAATGCCGGCAAACGCTTCATAGTCGAGTGCCGTGTCAAATTGGCTTGGATGCACATAGGCGCCCAGGGGGCCGCCGGATTGCACAGCGCGCATCGGCCTGCCAGTGGCCGTGCCGCCGCCAAAGTCCTCGAGCAACTCCCGCAACGAGTGACCGAAAGCGATTTCAACCAGCCCGCCCTGTTTGATATTGCCAGCAAGCTGAACCGTCAAAGTGCCGCGTGATCGTCCGACACCGAAGTCTTTATAAAAGCTTGCGCCCTTGGCCAAAATAATGGGCACGCTCGACAAAGACACAACATTGTTGACCACGGTCGGCGCGCCAAAGAGCCCTTTTATTGCCGGCAGCGGCGGTCGATAGCGCACCATCCCACGTTTGCCTTCCAGACTCTCGAGCAAAGACGTTTCTTCACCACAAATATACGCACCCGCAGCTTCGCGCACTTCCAGCTCGAAGCCACGCTTGCCGCCAAGAATTTTCTCGCCCAGGAAACCCGCCGAACGCGCATGCTCGATGGCCTGCCGCATCGTCTTAATCGCCTGAGGATACTCAGCTCGAATGTAGACATAGCCCTGCGTCGCGCCGACCGCCAAACCTGCAATAGTCATGCCCTCTATCAGGACATAGGGGTCGCTCTCCATGATCATTCGATCCACGAACGTACCCGAATCGCCCTCGTCCGCATTGCAGACAACGTACTTTTGGTCGCCCGCTGCCCCGAGCACCGTATTCCATTTGATACCGGTCGGAAATGCGGCGCCACCGCGCCCTCTGAGACCGGACTCGGTAACAGCATCAACGATCTCTCGGCCGGATAACTCAACGGCACGTGACAAGCCCTGATAACCATCGTGAGCGCGATAGTCATCGATCGACAGCGGATCAATGACGCCCAAGCGCGCGCACGTCAATCGATCCTGGCGACTGAGAAAAGGTATCTGTTCAGTTGCGCCGAGCGCGAGCTCATGCGGCTTGCCGTCCAGAAAAGCAGCGTCGAACAAGCTACCGACATCGTTCGGGCTCACTGGGCCGTAAGCATGGCGAACACCGTCGACATCCACCTCGACCATTGGCTCGAGCCAATAAAGCCCGCGCGACCCATTTCGGACAATCTCAACGGCCGCTGCGCGCTCGGCCGCGGCGGCCTCAATGGCTGCTGCCACGGCGTCTGCGCCCAAAGACCTCGCAGTCGTATCTGAAGGCACAAAAACCTTAATTAAATTGCTTGCCATGCGCTTAACCTAAAATTTCGTCTAGTCGACCGGGCGTAACGCGCCCATATACCGTTTCATCTAACATGACTGCCGGCGAACATGCGCAGTTACCAAGACAATAGACCGGCTCCAGGCTTAACGTTCCGTCTTTTGTCGTGCCGTGATAGTCAACGCCGAGCTTCTGCTGCGCGTGGACCTCGAGTTCGCGAGAACCCATGGCCTGACAAGCTTCCGCCCGGCAAATATAGAGCGTCTTCTGGCCCGGCGGGCTCGTGCGATAGAAATGGTAAAAGCTGATCACTCCATGCACATCCGCACGTGACAGATTCAAATACTCAGCAATGATCGGGACGGCTGCGGCTGGAACGTATCCCAGAGAGCGCTGAATGTCGTGCAATATGGGTAGCAAGCCGCCCGGAACATCTTGTTTTGCATGACAAATATCTTTGATGGCGCGCTCATCATCAGCATTGAGCGGCGATTTCGACGAAGACGGCTCCATATTGCGTTATTTCCAGCTAAGACACGATCTAACTATTATACCCGGTCGGTGAGTCCTGCTAACTCTTAGCTGGATTCGGGAAGAAATCAGCCTGATCTTCACCGGGGCGGGGGACCAGGCAGGTGAAGTCCTTTTCGATCAAAATGTCCAGCGGATCGGGCTCAGCCCCTTGCTGAGCCGAAATCGAGACCTGATCCTCAGCGTACCAGGGCGCAGCCAGGGAATTCGGCAGCTCCACCACGATAAGAGATTCCGTAAAACGGGCTTTCACATCGGCGCGCTCAGCAAGCTCCAACCGATATATCAGCGCGGAATTCGCTGAAAACCGCAGGGCATCTTCAACGTACCCCGCAGTCTTCAGATTTTCGAGATCCGATCGAGAAACACGCAGACGCAGCGAGCTACCATGAATTCTGAGTTTCATTTATGTCCAGTGAGTCATTTTTTAGCTGGCTTAAGGGAAAAAAGTCGCAGCCCGAGGCGTACTTGCAGCACACCAACAACGCCAACTAGGTCATTCTCAAACCTTTGCCATATAATCGCAACCCACATACTCCAAGAGGCGCGGTTCTACTTGAGTTTTGGGGCACAACAGCCCAGTTAAGCCGCGCCAGGATTTCATATGAAGCATCAAGTCGGCATCAGTGGTTTCGGAATATACGTACCTCCGTATCGAGTAGACCTCGAGGAGTGGTGCGATTGGACGAACAACCCTTGGGATAAGACGCATGCTGTGGTCGGCAACAGCTTTCGCATGCGCGGCCCGGCGCAAAGTGTCTACACCATCGCGGCAAGCGCCGTACTGCGACTCATAGAGAACTATGCCATCGACCCGTCACGAATCGGGTTCTTAGGTCTTGGCACAGAATCGAGCACCGACAACTCGGCGGGTGCCGTGATCGTCAAGGGCATGATCGACGATGCCCTGCGAGCGAAAGGGTTACCACCTGTAAGCCGCAATTGCGAGGTTCCGGAAGTCAAGCACGCCTGCCTTGGCGGCATTTATGCACTGAAGCATGGCTTGCGCTATCTGGCGATCGAAGAAGAAGATAAGTGCGCTATCGTCGTTAGCGCAGATATTGCCGAATACGCCCGCGGCAGCTCAGGCGAACCTACGCAGGGTGCTGGCGCAGTCGCCATGCTTTTGGAAAAGAACCCAACACTACTGGCCGTAGACCTGAAGAATATCGGTAGTGCATCTTCCTATCGGGTTGCCGATTTCCGCAAGCCGGTATTGCGCAACATCATTCGCGGCAAATTGAATTGTCATTTCCAGGACTTGCCGGTATTCAATGGCAAGTATTCGACAACCTGCTATATCGACGAAACGCTGCATGCGCTCGAAAACATGACCACCCGAATGGGCACGACGGCAGCAGAGTATTTTCGCAGCCTGGGTGCCGCGTTCATGCACCGCCCCTACCATCGAATGCCAGAAACTTCTCTGGCGATGAGCTATTTGTTTGCACTAAGCAACGATGGAATCAACGGCAGAACCGAACTCAATGCGCATTGCGCGCGCTCGGGTCTCGACGTCGAAGCCGTGCTGGCCGAAATGAAGTCCACGCCAGATGTGCTAGACCTACTGCGAAGCGGCAATATTGAAGCGGATGCGTATCCTCTCACTATCGAACTCTCGCGCAAGTTCCGCAAGAGTCCAGAATTCATCGAACTCGTCGCCACCAAGATGTCACTTGGCGCCGAAATGATGAAGGACATTGGCAACGTCTATTGCGCGGCGTTACCCGCTTGGATCGCGGCTGGCCTGGAAGAGGCTGCCGAAACAAACAGGGACCTGACGAACAAAAATATTCTCGCCGTGGGTTACGGCAGTGGAGATGCGGCCGAAGCAATTCCGATGAGGGTGGTTGAAGGGTGGGCAGCAGAAGCCAGGAAAATTGAATTTAGACAAGCGCTGACCAATTATCAGAACCTGTCAAAAGCCCAATATGAAATGCTTCACGATACCGGCGATGCACAAGGCCTAGATAAGCCGACGCAAGGATTTGTCATCGAATCGGTCGGCACCAATTCGACCGCTCAACTGAACGACGAAGGCATCGAATACTATTCATTCGTACAGTGACGAAGAAGCAGTCAATCCGCCTGCAAAGCGGATACCTGCTCCTCTAACTCTTCAATAAGATCTTCGATATCGCCTTCGTTCAAGACGGCCCTGTACTCCGCTCGCTTCAGCGCAAGATCACTGACGCCATCTGCAATAATATTGATTATCTTCCATTCACCATCGACTCGATGCAGAACATAGTTCATCGGTATGGCATCTCCATCGATTCTCAGTATCTTTGTCAGCACTTGAGCTCGGCCGCTTGCTCCGTCTTCAGCGCTGATCAACTGAAAACTGCTTGAAGTAACGCTGTCGAATCGGGCCGCATACGTCATTACGCTCAGTTGTTCGAAGGCGCTGAGATATCTTGCACTGTGATCAGCACTTAGTCCGTCCCACTGCCGTCGGATAGCAACCTGAGCAATATATGCCAAGTCATGCGTCGAAATGATGGCAGGGGCCAGCAGTTCGAAGCGTTCGTTCAAACTGAGATTCGGAACGGCGGCGGCCTCTATCAAGGCAGATTGCAGGGCCTCTATGACCCCCAGCGGATTCGACTCGCCCGCAGCCCCGTCATCCGATTGAGAGAAGCTGCTCGACTGAGCCAACAATGCCGCGGCCAATATGACAAAGGACGATGACCAATAACGCAGAATTACGTAAACACTACTTTGGCGAATTTTCATACTGCCTTGCCTTCCATACGGCACGTGTTCCAGACCAATAGTTGATCGCTGAATGCCAAGTCATTGCCAGAAACAATACAGCTGCTATCGGCAGCGTCCAAGCCCAGGCCCACGTCAGTTCGTAATAACGCACTACCGGAGCAAATACACCAGTCATTACCGCAAGCGCCAAACCAGCCGCGACGGCAGCCAACGGCTGCGAGGCTGCTGCAACCAAGCTCCATGGCCCAATCAAGAATTGAACCGCATAACCGAGCATGGCAACGACGGGCACAACGAACACAATCAACATCATCAAAGTGGTTGCAACCAACAGCAAAACTGAATACCGCAACTGCGTGAACGCCGTTCGTGTGACCATTCCCCAAAAAACAGAAATTCGATCGTAGCGACGCAAGCTGACGACATCGCGGCTAAGGTAAAGGCGCGTTTGCAGCCCTGCTCTCTTAATATGCGTCGCCAGAGTACAGTCGTCAATCAACGCGCTGGACCAACTCGCAAAGCCTCCTACACGCTGCAGCGCCTCTGTCTCTATCAGAATGCAGCCACCTGCCGCCGCCGCAAGTCTTGAGTTTGAGCTATTAACAAGCGCAAATGGAAACAGCAGCTTGAAGAAAAATATGAATGGAGGCACTAGCAGCTTTTCCCAAAATGCCTTGCACTGCAACGAGGCCATTATGGACACCAACGCTGCCTTTTCAGCCTTGGCAGTTTGCAGCAACTGCGGAATTACAAACGGCGCCAGCACTATTTCTGCATCCAGCAATAAACAATAACGCCGCCGAACCTTATCGAGGCCCTGCTGCAACGCCCACAATTTACCGCTCCATCCCGCCGGCAGTGACTGACCGTCAATTACATCGAGGCGAACCGAATATAGATCATCCGATGTCGGCTGCTGGAGTGACTTACCCGCGGACTTCGCTAAAGCTGCCGTTGCATCATTCGACTGATCGTCAACAACGCAAACGTGCAAGTCCGGGCCTTGCTTTGCCAGCGCTTTGATTACTGCCTGAATTGATGCCGCTTCATTACGAGCGGGAATCAATACCGTCACGTCGCTGAGACTCACCGGACCGCCTGCAGCGCTCAACCTCTCTCTGGTGCGATGTGCTTGCCATGGCGATGCGGCCGTAAGCACCCACAGCGCCAGTGCAATCCCGCACAACACCAGCCACATTAGCTTTTCGTCAACTCGTCACGGCCACCGACGACCAAGCCTCTCAATAACTACTCAGCTGGCGTCGCGGCTAATGCGCCCGATACTAGTAACAGGCACGGCAACACCAGCGGGCTGGCCGCCGTGCAAAACCGGTAACTCCGGCGCCATTTCGCCGTCAAGACGCGGCCCAAACAAAAAGACACCTAGCGCAGCAAACGGATTAGAAATGGTGTGCTCGACTGCAGTTCCCTCGTAGCCGCAATGCGCCATGCAATTGTCACACTTGGGATTCACGCCTGTGCCGTACAGATGCCAGTCCGTTGTTTCCATGAGATCTTTGAAACTGGAGGCGTAGCCTTCATCAACCAACAGGTAACACGGCTTCTGCCAACCGAACACGTTGTACGTTGGATTACTCCACGGCGTACATTGATACGTCTGGTTGCCTGCCAAAAAGTCCAAGAACAAGCTCGACTGGTTGAAGCGCCATTCGCTGCTGCGCTTGCGGCCAATGGAAAAGATGTCCCGAAAGAGCTGTTTCGAATTTCTGCGCCCCATGAATACGTCTTGCCGTGGCGCATGATCGTAACTGTAACCCGGTGAAAGCATGATGCCTTCGACACCGAGCTTCATCGTATTATCAAAGAAATCCGCTACATCATCAGGATCTTCACCTGCATAAAGAGTGCAATTGGCCGTTACCCTAAAGCCAAGTTCCCGTGCCTTCTTGATGGCCGCTACGGCCTTCTCATAGGTGCCATCGCGACAGACTGATTCGTCGTGGCGATCTTTGTTGCCATCGAGATGCACTGAGAAAGTGAGATAAGGCGACGGCGTGTAATCGCCGATACGCTGTTCTAACAACAATGCATTGGTACACAGGTAAACGAATTTCTTACGCGCAACGATGCCTTCGACGATTTGCGGCATTTCTTTGTGAATCAGCGGCTCCCCACCCGGAATTGACACAACGGGCGCGCCACACTCATCCACAGCGTTCAACGCATCTTCAACGCTCATACGCTTACGCAAGATATCGTTTGGATAATCGATCTTGCCGCAGCCAGAGCAAGCAAGGTTGCACTGAAACAATGGCTCTAACATCAGCACCAACGGATACTTTTCGTTACCTTTCAGCTTCTGCTCAAGAATGTACTTACCTATTCGGTAAACTTGAACGGCGGGAATTCCCATTTCAACTCCTGTTTGTTAGTCGGCGACTATGCGCCCGATAAGATCCGTTTTAGAAAGTGTTCGCGGATGTGCACCCACTCCATCTTGAACCACGGTGTAAACCGCTCAGATGACTCGCCAAGCTCCTCTTCCAGCGCATCGATTGAGACATAGCGCCAATCGGCGATCTCGCTGGTATTCACATTGAGTGGGCCAGTATACCGACCAAAATAAACCCAGCAATACTCGTGCTCCGAGCCTACTGCCCCATAGCGTGCCTGGTACTTGAATTTATACATAAACTCGAGCGGGCATTGAAAACCGAGTTCTTGCTCGAGGCGGCGCGATACGGCGATATCCATGGTTTCGCCAACACGCGGATGCGAACAACAAGTATTGGACCAATAATTGGGCCACAACGGCTTGTTGCCACTGCGCTGCTGCAGCAATAACTCGTCCTTATCGTTGAACACGAATATAGAAAACGCTCGATGCAAAATACCGTTGCCCTGATGACACTCGGACTTCGCCTGAGTGCCAATTTCGCGATCAAGCTCATCGACGAGAATGAGCGCTTCGCTGCCACTGGAAACGGTTTCTTCACGACTCACTTAGGTCTGCCCCAAGCTTTACTGGCACCGCCTTGTAACCAGCACTGCGAATAGCGTTGACAACGCGTTCGGATTCGCCGTCGCAGATTGCGATAATCGATCCGCCACCGCCGCCGCCAGTCAGCTTCGCCCCCAGCGCGCCGTTTTCGCGTGCAATGTTGACTAACTGCTCGAGCTCGGGGCTAGATACTTGCAGCGCGTTGAGCAATCCATGACACACATTCATCAGTTCACCCAGCGCGGGCAGATCGTGATCTTGAATGGTCTGGATTGCCCGCAGCGTCAATGCATCCATCTGATCGAAAATGCGCTCATACAATTTGGGATCTTTCAGCCAAGCGGTGCGCACACGGCCGACGGTCTTTGCTGTTAAGCCTTCGTATCCTGTCATGCCAATCACTGCATCTATCGGCTTACGAATGTTCAGCGGTTCGACGAGTGGCGGATCACCCGCACGGAAAACTAGCGCCTTGCCATAACATGCAAGCGTGTTATCCAGGCCACTGGGGCTGCCGTGTGCGACCTTTTCAGACTCGAATGCGAGCCGGTTGACCTCCTCGTCGTTGAGCCCAAGCTTGAAGTGCTTGTCGAGCGCTCGAACAATCGCAACGGCCATCGCCGCTGAACCGCCTAAACCCATGCTGCGAGGCACGTCTGGAAAAACCTCTATACGCATGCTGCGGTTGCTCAATCCGAGCTTGTCCAGCACCACACCGGCAGGACGCTCGAAAGAGCGCCGTTCGGCAGGCGTGGCGGCGAGCTGATACTCAACGCCCCAACGCGGTATCAACAAATGGATACCGTTATCACAATCTTCAACCAGGGCCTTGATCGACATCGGCACTGGCGCCGCGATGGCATGACGCCCGTACACGACGGAGTGCTCGCCAAGCAGAATAACCTTGCCGTAACCGATGCCCATTGCGGGATCAGGTTTCGACACGGACTTCTTGCTGGACTGCGCGCTGGACGAATCGACGCCGGTCAACTCGGCAACGAGTTCCTGCGCCTTCCAAACCTTAATCACTCCGCTTTGAATGACGCGCTCAAGAACCTCATCAAATATCTCTTGTGGCGCACCCGCAGCCGTAACGACACTGCGCGCATGCAAAGTCATGTGGCCTTTCTGGATGCCTTCTGTCGCTAACGCGCGAATGGCCGCGAAATTTTGCGCCAAACCTGCTGAAGCCATGACGCAAGCCAGCTCCGTAGCCGATTCGACGGCCAATAGCCGCAAATTAACCGCAACGGTGGGGTTCGATTCAAGCGGCGCTCCGACAATGCCAACCTTGATAGGCACTTCGATACTGCCGCAGAGATTACCCTCGCCGTCAGCCCACCAATTCGTCAATGACGTGTACTTTCCGTTTCTTGCGGCATATGCGTGAGCGCCAGCTTCAATTGCACGCCAGTCGTTGCCAGTCGCAATAGCGATTGGGTCGACGCCGTTCATGATGCCCTTGTTGTGAGTTGCGGCACGATAAGGATCGACCTTGGCGAAATCTGACGCCACTATGATGCCGTCGCGCGCTTGCTCCCCGGTGTAACCGCGTCCCGCCAATCGTTCGACAGGAATTTTACAGCGCGCGGTCACGATCGACCGATCAGTTAGATTCGAAAGAATGCGCAGAAAAACTTCGCCGCCGGTGATTGCCTCAACTAGCGGCGCGACGCCTTCGCACATGCCATTAACCAGGTTTGCACCCATTGCGTCGCGAGTATCCACGAGCAAATGCACGACCAACGTGAGTTTGCCGCTAGTCGGCAATCGATGCACAAAGAACTCGATGTCGCGGGCACCGCCGCCACGCGCAACCATGTTGGGGTGAAAGCTATTGGCTAAGTTGATCAATTCCGTGCGACGCCGTGTCAAAGCCCGCTTAGCAAGCTCAACGTCAGGCAGATTCATAATCTGGATCTGGCCAATCAGCACCGGCGCGGTCGCCTCCGCACTAAGTCCGCCGCTATCTCGCATCAGTTTCGCAGCAGATCCCAAGGCGGCAACAATCGAGGGTTCTTCGACAACCATAGGTATGATGTAGGCCTTGTCGTTTACGACCATGTTCATACCCAGACCGAGCGGCAGCCCCATGACGCCGACGACGTTCTCGATCATCTTATCGGCTGCCTCGAGCTCGAGGGTATGCTTACCGGATGCTAATGCTCGGTAGTCGCTTTCATTCAGCGCGCCACGATCTTGAACTGCACGTAAGCGTTCTTCAACGGACAGTTTGTAGAACTGCGGAATCCAAAGGCGATTTCCAGTCACTACATTTGCTCCTCAATCACTAGACCATTCCGGTCAATTTTCAAATCAATGCACTCAAACGACTCGGCAGACACTGCCGCCGTGAACAACGCAAGCGCAGCTGTGTCGCAACTGAGAGCTAAGCCCAAGTCGCCTCCCCCGGCGCCACTAACCTTGTAGACAACGTCGAAGCGCTCCGCTAATTCGCCTATCCGGCGATGTTCTTTTGTGACTATTTCGCGACCAAACGCTGCCCCTAAGCGTTCCAGTTGATAGCCATATGCCTTGACCGCGCGCAAAAACTCCCCAGCATCATTTGCACTCATCGCAGCATAGCCATTTTCTGCCGTTTGCCGCATTTCCGCGAGAAAAGACTCAGCTTCACGCGATTCTGAGGCCCGCCAATGGTCGAAACACCGCAAAAAATCAGGCGTTGCAGCCGATGTGCCGGTAAAAACCCCCGCGAATCCTACACTGTTCGGCAGCTGGACTGAACCGAAAAGCGGTCGATTCGCGTCATCCAGCCGAAAATCAGTGATACCTCCCAGCTTAGCAGCCGCAACGTCCAAACCGCTGCCGGCCCCACCTTGAAAGCTGCGATGCAGTTCAATTAGCGCATTCACACTCAGTTCGTCGGTTGTAGCGCCGACAAAGCGTCCAAATGCGCCTGCAAAGGCAACGAGTACAGCCGCACTGGATCCGATGCCAAACTTATTGCCTGTATTCCCAAAAAAAGCGCGCGAATCGACGCAAGCCTCCCAGCCTGACACCGGCCTGGCCTCACTTAGGCTTGCGACGATTTCATCGACAAGCTTGGAACCACTGTTCTGGCCAAGCCGAAAGCTGAAACGCTGCGTATTCGGCGCCTGAGTGACGAGGCTGCAATGTGTCGAATCGACTGAATCAATGCTGACCCGACAGTGGCGATCAACCGCCATGACCAGTGCTCTGCCCCCATGCAAAACTGCATACTCACCGAGGATGACAAGCTTTCCTGGCGCTTGCGCGACAATGGGCATCTAGCGAATTTCCACACCTGGACCAAGACCCGTCTGAAGCACTTCCAGCACACCCGGAATATCAGCGAGTACCGCTTGGACTTCGTTGACGGCACTAGCCTCACAAATCGCTTTTATCTGAGGTCCAGCATCGTTCGTAAAAAATACCGGAACTCCTCGGCGGCGCAGCGCACGCACCGCATGAATGCAATCGACAGTTACGCCATTCCAATAAAGCAGCGGGGGATCGGTAGCGATTGCAGCGGCGTGCATCTTAAAACAGCTTTGCTCGGATACGTCCGCCAAGTGGTCAAAATCGCGCGCGAATATCGCTTGTCGAGCAGCATCGAGATCGGCGGGATGGGTCTTCACCCAAGCTTCGAAATAGGGCGACGTCGAAGCAGACTGCGTCATGCCAGATCCGGAACTTATCTCCTTGCGACCGCGCGCAGTAATCGCGACAAGAACATGCAAGGGCCAATCTTGCCGATCGAGCAGCGGCTCTGCGTAACTATCGGTGCCATCACGCTCGACCCCGACATGCATTTCAACGAATCCGCCAAATATCGATCGGGCTGCCGAGCCTGATCCGCGCCTCGCAATAATGCTCAATTCGCGCGGACCGAGCTGCAAATCGAGTGCAGCATCAGCGGCAGCAACCAGCGCGGCAAACCCTGATGCCGATGATGCTAGTCCAGCAGCGGTTGGAAAATTGTTGGCGCTCTCAATGCGCGCTCGAAGCTTCGTGCCGGCCAGCTCGCGCAGAATGTCGAGGCATGCCGTCACCCGCATCGACTGCTGCTCTTGTCTGTGCCCGTCAAGCAGCAAGTCGTCCTTGGTAAGCGCCTCATCAAATTGGACGTGCGTATCTGACCATAATTGATCGAGCGTGATCGAAATAGAGCCAACTGCCGGCAGATTCAACGCAGCATCTCGTTTGCCCCAATATTTTACAAGCGCAATATTCGAACGCGCTCTTGCAGTCGCTTGCATGAAAAACCCTATATATACGAGTGTTCGCTAAACCAAGACAGCGCGTCATGAATGGCTTCTTCGGCCGGCCTTGCTCGATAGCCCAGCTCCGATTCCGCTTTAGCGCTGGAAAAATACATATGCTTTGCGGCCATACGCAGTCCGTCAAGCGTCGCACGCGGCTCAATGCCGGTAAAGTGTGCGATGATTTCCGAACAGTACGCAATCGGGTAAACAACGGCGCGAGGTAAGCGAATGGACGGGGGGCGTTTACCCAGGCGCAATGCAACAATTCTAAGTATTTGCTGCAAACTCAGATCGGTTCCACCCAAAATGTAGCGTTCGCCGGCACGGCCGCGCTCCAGCGCCAGAATATGTCCGTGCGCAACATCATCGACATGGACGACATTCAATCCCGTATCGACGAAGGCCGGAATCTTGCCGTTAGCAGCATCGACGATGATTCGGCCCGTCGGCGTCGGCTTGATATCCCCGGGACCAATCGGCGTTGACGGGTTCACGATAATGGTGCACACACCCAATTCAAGCGCGCGCTGCCTAACCGCCTGCTCCGCCAGAAATTTCGAGCGCTTATAGTGGCCAACCATATCTGTGATGCTGACAGCAGACTCTTCGTTGGCTGAAGATCTATCCGCATGCGTGCCTAACACGGCCACACTAGAAGTGTATACAACACGATCGACCCCAGCATGCGCTGCTGCGTTAATAACATTTACGGAGCCATCGACATTGGCGGCATACATAGCTTTCCAGTCCTTCGTCCAGAGCCGATAATCTGCTGCTGCGTGAAACACCTGTTTGCAGCCAGCCATCGCGTCGGACAAGGATTCGCTGTCGGTAATGTCACCAATGCGAACATCAACAGGCAACTGGCCGAGATTTGTAAGGTCGCTCGTCGGCCTGACTAATGCGGCGACATCATCACCGCGTCCAAGCAACGCACGCACGATCGCCGAACCAAGGAACCCGTTGGCTCCGGTCACCAAGCTGGTCATCGAAACACCCTCAACCTCATCAGTGCTGGCAAGAAAACCAATGTTGCCAGCATTGTCGTAACCATCCCGAGTGTTAGCAGAGCGCCCATTGTCGCCATACCACGATGTGTAGAAAACCCTAAATTGCCGAAGCTCGCAATGGTCGTAAGACCGCTGGCGAATACCGCGACGGACGTACTGGTCGCCATCGGCGCGGCAAGGCTCATGGCCTCCGTTCTCATTCTGTGGACCATATGAATCGCGTTATCCACACCGACGCCTATGAGCAATGGAAGGGCAATAATATTCGCAAAATTGAATGGCATGCTCAGCCACACAGTCATGCCGGCCGTCACAATTGCGGCGCACAGTATCGGCACCAACACCAGCGCACAATCAAGCAAGCGCCGCAGGAACAATAACAAGACCGCCGCAACCAAAATAACAGCAAATACAAGCGCCATTTGAAAACTAGTGACTACCGTACTCGCGGCCTCGCGATACACAACTGGATACCCAGTTGCGTTGGGCAATACCGAACGCACCGCATCGACGAATCTCGAAGCAGCAATGTTCTCGCTGATATTCTCAGCAGGAGAGATCTCAATCAATTGCTTATTGTCTTCAGAGAACCACCGCTCAGCGAGTTCACGTGGCAAATCAGAACGGCCAAACCGTTCAGCCTGAAGACTCAGCTCCAGGGACTGCAACTGCTCGCGCAAATCGCCAAATATCGCCGCATCCAACTTCGCCAACTGGTCGTCTCGCAAACCCGGGCTAGACTCGACGAAACGCATTACGCTCGCCAAGAGCTGGCGTTCCTGCACAGTTAGCACTTCAGCACTTTGAAGTTGCTCCATCAGCAAACCCAAATTCTCTTGGAGCGCATCGGAACCAGCAGAAGCCGCCTGCAGGTTGCCGAACCCGGGGCCAAGCAGCAAAGCAATGTCTTCGATGACAAAGAGTTTGTCATCTTGTTCATTAGGCACTAATGAGTCTATCGTCAGGACGGCAGCAACATCTGGCAGCGCTCGTAAATCCCGGGCCCACTGCTGCGCTGTGGCTTCATCATTCGCCAACGCAACCATCGTCAGAAGCTCAGCATCGCTGCTTGCTGCCAACTCCTTCAAAACTACGACAGATTCTGACTGCGGGTCGCGCAAGTTGACCGGGTTGCTATCAAAGCTGACAAACGGCAACGAAGCAACGGCGACCAGAACTACGACGGTTACAAAGCTGATAACTATGGAAGGCCTTAGCTGCGGCATCCACTTGATATTGAACACATGTGCCATTTCCAATCCACGATAGCGGCCGCGATAGAAGGCCGACAACAGGGCTGGCAACAAAGTCACGCTGACGAAAAGGCTTACAAACATGCCGGTTCCAGAAATCAGACCCAGCTCTGAAACGCCTTGAAAAGGGGTCGGAACGAACGCATAAAAGCCTGCTGCTGTCGTTATTGAGCAAACGACGATCGACGCCCCTACGCCGCGTGATGCCTCGACAATCGCTGCGTCGATCTGATGGCCTTGCCCAATCAACTCTTTCACTCGCAAACTAATATGCAAGATAAAATCGACTCCTAGTCCGACGTATAAGACTGCGAAGGCGACCGACAGAAGATTCAAATGCCCAACCATCGCGGCGGCCAACGCAGCCGTGCCGATCAAACCGGCAAGCAGTACGACGATGGCGACAACTAGAAGCCGCACTGACCGCAACGACCAATAGAGGACGGCAGCCACCATCAATAGCGCCAAAATGCCTGCAGCACTCGCGCTGCGCACTACGCTGTCGAGCTCTTCGTGCTCCATTGCCAGCGTGCCTGTCATACGCATGCTGACTGTTTCACCAAACTCCTCGCGCATCTCGGCAGCGATAGCTCGCATTCGTTCGATAGCATCTCGTGCTGGACGAACCTTTGCGAAATCCAACTGCGGTCGGACCAAAACGAGCTGGCGAGATACCTCGGATTCACCACCCCTAATAAGCGACGCCCACTGCAGCGGTTCCGGGTCTCCGGTCAGCGCGGAATCCAGCACGCGCGTTAAGTTCTCCTGCAGACTTGCGAGCGCAGCGTTGTCATCGGGGGAACTGCGCCCGACGGCTTGCGTCAATACGTTCACTACACCAGACCCGGTTGGGTTCTGGCTGATCTGACCTATCATGGGCTGAGCGACAGCCAGCTGATCACCCAGCGCTTCAAGCGCATCGACAGACAGGTACAAGAGCCCGTTGCGTGCGAAAAACTCCCCGTCGCCAGCGAGAAAAACCGATAAGTACAAATCTGGCTCTGCACGTAAATGCTGAGCAAAGAGACTCGCGTAACGTTTGGCCGAAGCAGCGGTTTCACCATCGATGGCCACGACAATATTGCGGTCTCGAGCTGGAAACCGCTCGCGATAAGCATTGAAGTCCTGGCGCCAAGGTAGTTCCGCGGAAATCATGTTTGCTGTATCTGTATTGATCCCGAGATTATTGGCGGCAAACCTTCCACCGGCCAGCACAAGCCCTGCCACGCATGCGATCACAATCCACCTGTACCGGACTACTCCTGATACGAATGAAGCAAGCTGGTCGCCGCAGCGATTCAAGAGTTTGCTCATGGCGTGTTAATCCCCGGCAGAATCAAAGCTAGGTTCT
>JAHEEO010000202.1:0-825 GCA_024640665.1 Rhodospirillales bacterium
CAGTTTCGACATACACGGATTTTGCTATCGAATTAAACTCAGAATAATCGATCCCGCACCGCAACAGTATGCGCACTAATGGCCTAAGGAACTCTGTCAAGGCAATAGCAAGCCTGTTTTTGACATTGTTTTTCACGATTTGCGTTGTTCTAACGCCCTCAAAAACACCTCTTCCGAGTATACCTCTACATCTAGAGCTTCCGCTTTAGCCAGCTTGGACCCCGCGTTGGCGCCTGCAACGAGAATGTCTGTCTTTTTCGTGATGGTGTTGGTTACCTTCGCACCTTGAGATCGCAGTAGGGCCTTGGCTTCGTCGCGTGTCATTTGGGACAGCGTCCCTGTTAGAACTACCGTCTTACCAGCGAAAACGGTGTCTTGTGATACTGACACGGCGTCTTCCCAATGCATGCCCGCCTGCAGAAGCGCGTCAACCGCCGCAACGTCTTGTGGATCGCGAAAGAACTGGTGAATTCGGCTCGCTACGATTGGCCCAATGTCTGGAACGGCTTCGAGCTCTTCTATGCTTGCATGACGGATGGCATCCAAGTTCCCAAAATGTTCGGCCAGGTTGATAGCCGTGGCTTCGCCTACGTCTCGAATTCCGAGTGCATACAGAAATCTCGCAAGCGTGGTCTGCTTACTTTTGGCAATTGCTTGTACGAGTTTTGCAGCTGATTTCTCAGCCATGCGTTCATACTCAGACACAGAGCTGACAGTTAGAGCATACAATTCGTCCGGCGAGGTCACGGCGCCGGAACCGACGAGTTGCTCAATGATTTTTGCGCCTAATCCTTCGATATCCATGGCCTTGCGAGAAGCAAAGTG
>JAHEEO010000202.1:835-5643 GCA_024640665.1 Rhodospirillales bacterium
TTATTCTCTGGACACCTTGCGCTGGGCACACCCGCGCACCCGTGCAGCGGAATGCTGCTTCTCCCCCATCTTGAACGACCTCGGACCCACAAACCGGGCATTTGTTCGGCATGGATACTCTTTTGGCCCGTTTCGGTCGGCGGTCTAAAACCACCTGGACGACTTCAGGGATTACGTCTCCGGCCCGACGAACAATTACGGTGTCGCCGATTCTGACATCTTTACGGTTAATCTCGTCCATGTTGTGTAAGGTGGCATTGCTTACCGTAACTCCGCCCACGAACACCGGTTCAAGGCGGGCGACCGGCGTAATAACGCCCGTTCTGCCAACTTGAAACTCAATTTCTCGGAGCACGGTCTCCTCCTCTTGCGCTGGGAACTTATGTGCCAATGCCCACCTGGGCGCGCGCGCCACGTTACCAAGCCGCCGCTGCCACTCAATGTTATTGACTTTGTAGACAACGCCGTCGATCTCATAAGGTAATGAAGCGCGCTTGGAAGACAAATTGGCAAAATAGGTCAAACAGCCCAGATATCCTTCTACCAATCTGGCCTCTGGACAGGTTCGCAGCCCCAGGTCCCGCAAGCCAGCCAATAACTCGTGCTGTGTTTCTGGACGGTCCCAGCCAATGAATTCGGCAACCGTATAAAAGAATGCATCGAGGGGGCGAGTGGCCGTTACCTGGGGATCAAGTTGCCGCAGGCTCCCCGCGGCGCCATTACGGGGATTCACCAGTGTCTTTTCGCCTCGCTCGCGGGCTTTTCGATTGAAGTCGTGAAAGCCCGCCAACGGCATGAAAACCTCACCGCGAACTTCTATCTGTTTTGGCACGTTATCGCCCCGCAAACGCAGTGGCACGCTGGCGATGGTGCGAACATTGTGGGTAATGTCTTCGCCCGTACGACCATCACCGCGGGTTGCGGCTCGAACCAAGATGCCGTCTTCATAGCGGATACTGACCGCTGCGCCGTCTAATTTGGGTTCACCGACAAAGTCTAAACCTGCTGCGTCGATACCCTCCTCGGCGAGTCGCTCAATTATACGGCGCTCAAATGACTGCACCGCTGAATCTTCAAAGGCATTTTCCAACGACAGCATGGGCAGTTCGTGTCGCGCCTCGGCAAACATGCCGGCTGGCGTTGCGCCAACACGCTGGGTCGGCGAATCTGGTGTAACCAGGTCCGGATGAGCGGCCTCAATCGCCAGCAATTCTTGCATGAGCCGGTCATACGCCGCATCAGGGATTTTGGGTTCGTCAAGAACGTAATAGGCGTAATTGTGCTCGTCTAACTCACGTCGCAGTTCGTTAACGCGCAACTTGACGTTAGAGTCTCGCTCATTGGCCATGTTGGCTCAGTCTATCCGTGCTTGAGATGATGGCGATACTGAATCATCTCTTCGCGAATAAACCGTTCACGTTGAACGCTCCAAGAACTGCCTTTTTCGTCACAGATATCGACGTCGAGTTCACGTACCAGTGATCGTGCCGCTTCGATCATGGCATCGAACCGCTCGACTGGATCGCCCTCGCCCGGCAGTGCCAGGAACACACTCAAGCCCGCAATTTCAGACTCCGCCAAGCGAGTAAGATCGAATGACCCGGGCTCTGTCAGACTGGCGACGCTAAACATCGGGTTGTGGGCATCGCCATTTACAATCTTGTGAAAGATTCCGTATTGACCATGCTCCAGACCACATTTACGCAGGGCCAGGACTGTCTTGTCGCCAATCAGTGGGCCGTCGCGGGGCACCAGGCGAATGGCGACCACTTTGTCCGGCAAGCGACGCGGAGACGGCTTGCGTTCGATGACCGCCGTTTCAAACGACTTGTCATTCTTGGGCGTTTTTGGCGGCTCTGGCTGTTCCGGTTCGATAGACGGCTCAGCGCGCTTTGTGAGTTCCGGTGCTGCCTTGCGGCGCACACGAAAAATACCCGCGCCCCAAATATACACACCCAGTATTACGAGAAGGCCCAGTCCTAGAAGCACCCACCGCAATTCCATCGCTCTCAGCCTCTACATTGCAGCCAGTTGCACCGCTTCATCGATATCGACGGCTACAAGACGGGAAACGCCTGGCTCATTCATTGTGACACCGGACAACTGATCCATCGATTCCATAGTGGTCTTGTTATGCGTGATGATCACGAACTGCACACGCTTTGACATTTCGCGAACAATTTCGGAAAAACGGCCAACGTTTGCTTCGTCTAACGGCGCATCAACCTCATCCAGCAAACAAAATGGCGCTGGATTGAGTTCGAATATCGAGAATACCAGGGCAACGGCGGTTAGCGCCTTCTCACCACCGGACATGAGATGAATCGTGCTGATGCGCTTTCCCGGCGGTCTAGCCATAATGGACACGCCCGAGGCGAGCAAATCTTCGCTGTCCAGCTCAAGATAGGCGTGACCGCCACCGAACAAGCGCGGGAATAATTCCCCAAGTCCCTGATTTGCCTTATCGAACGTTTCCTTGAACTTCGACCGCGTTTCGCGATCGATCTTTCGAATCGCGTTTTCAAGGGTTTCGAGCGCGTCCGACAAATCCGTGTATTGAGCATCCAGATAATTCTTGCGCTCTGACTGCTCTTCGAATTCGTCGATTGCTGCAAGATTGATTGCGCCCAGGCGTTGGATTTTTCGTTCCAGCGACTCGAGGCGTTCAGTCCACCCGTCGATGTCGGCTTCTGCGTCGAGGTTGCCGCTTACTTCGTCGAAGTTGAGCCCGGTCTCAGTAAACTGCTCCAGCACAGTCTCTGCCCGAACCTGAACCTCGCGCAACTCTAGGCGCAACGCTTCTGCCGACTCACGTGCGCTTTCAACAGCTGCTAGTTTTCCGGTGCGTTGCAACTCGTGCTCGCGCAGCGCTGACTCGATCGTCTCTAGTTCAGTACGCACGGTGGCGAGTTTAGTCTCGACTTCCGCGTGAATTTCCAACTGTTGAGCAAGCGTGGCTTCCTCTTCCCGCAGTGGGTCAGCACCGGCATTCAGCATGTTCTCGAGTTCAGCTTTGCGCTGAGATAAATGCTGCTGTTGCTGCTGGACACGCTTAAGCGCCGCACTAGCCGATTCCATCGAGTTGCGTCGAGATTCAACTTTGATGACCACTGCTTGCGCTTCTGCCCGAGTTTGCTCAGCCTGCGCCCGCGTATCCACTAAAGCCTGCTGCAAGCCGAGATGTTCGTGCACGAGTGTTTCATGACGCTGTTGCATCCCTGCACTTTGTCCAGAACATGCATCCAGCGCCTCCTGAGAAGTGCGCTCCCGGTCGCCGAGATGATCTCGTTCTTGATCTAACTCAGCGATGCGTTTTGCAAGCTCACTCGAGCGAGTCTGAATGAGTCCAAGTTCGTTCCTGCAGGCCGTTAGTCTCGTGGTCACTTCACCAAACAATTGCTGCCGACGGTTCGACTCCTTCTGCGTGTTTTCGCGAATATCCTCGAGCTGTTCAAGTCGAGTGCGCGTATCACTCAACGCTTTGGCTATATCGTCGGCACGCCGTGAGGCACTCGCGACCACTTCGCGTAGCTGATCGATCTCCTCATTGCGCGCAATAACGCCCAGTCTAGGATCGTCGCGACTGCTGATGCGCAACCAATTCTTGCCAACCCACACGCCTGCACGCGTAATCACAGACTCGCCATTGCGCAGTCGCGACCGCAGCTCAAGCGCTGCATCAACGGTTTCTGCGGCGTATACACCGTGCAGCAACGCACTTGCTGACTTAGGTGAATTCACATACGCGGCCAACGGCCGCGCCGCTGCTTCAAAGCTTGAACCGCCCGTGTAATTTTCCGCCTCTTCGATCAAGCTCAAACTACCATCGCCAATCTCAGCAAAACTTCGAGCGAGGTCTTGAACGCTGCCAACCGTGACCGCTTGCATATAGCTGCCTAACGCAACCTCGACTGCACGCTCCCAACCAGACTCCACGTCCAGCGATTCACCTAACCGTGCACTGTCTTGCAGCGACTGAGCCGACAACCAGCCATCAACCTGCTGCGAGACTTTACCGAGAGCTGCTTCTTGCAACGCCTCTAACGAAGCAAGCCTGCCCCGATCGTTTTGCAGCTGCGCGCGAATCTCGTCCAGACGCACAGCAACGCGCTTTTCTTGGTCGCGGAGCTGGGCAATTTGTCCATTTACGTTGTCCAATCCGCGGGTTGCATCCGAACAGGCCATTTTGAGCTTTTCTTCATGGCCGATCAGGCTCGATAGCCGTTCTTCGACATCACCCGGTGCCAGACGCGAAGCTTCCTGCCGGTGAGTCTCTAGATCGGCATCTATTCGATCGCGCTGCGCTGTGAGCTGTTCGAGCCGCGCTTGTTCGACCTGCATTGTCCGCTCAAGGTCGGCCTTCTCAGTCGCCAGCTTGTCGCGCTGCTCTCGCCACGCTTCCATCGCCCGCTCTGCCTCATCGAGCTTACGTTCCGCTTCACGCTGAACTTGCTGAGCATTTTCAAGATCTGGGTTTAGGGCGTCGAGCAGTTTGTCTAGCTCAGCCAATTCAAGTTGATCGTTTTCTATGTGACCACTGATCTCGGCGAGCTGGGCATTCGTCGCAGACAAGTCGTCCTGTTGACGCGCCAAGGTTTCCTTACGGTGTTTTATCGATTGCTCGAGTCGTGCGATGTCGGCGCCAACCCGGTAGTAATCGCCCTGCACACCGTTGAAATTTTCCGTTGCATCGGCTTGACCCACGCGTGCTTTTTCGATCTCCGCTTCAACATGGCCCTTGGCGGTTATTGCAGCCTCCAAATCTAATTGGCTTTCGCTCAACGCCTTGTTTTTATTTTCAACCGACG
>JAHEEO010000203.1 GCA_024640665.1 Rhodospirillales bacterium
TAGGCGCATTGGGTGTCGATGAATTCGTTCGCATTCTCACTGAACCCGATGCTTCTTTGACCGAGCAGTACCAGGCTCTTCTGGCAACAGAGAAAGTTACGCTGAGCTTCGAGCCGTCGGGTGTTCGGCGAATCGCCGAGGTGGCGTTTCAAGTGAATGAAAGCAGCGAGAATATTGGCGCCCGTCGACTACACACGGTGCTGGAACGACTGCTGGAAACAGTCTCGTTTGAAGCGTCAGATCGTTCCGGCGATTCTTATCGTATCGACGCGGACTATGTTGACGAGCATCTTGGCGAACTCGTCAAAGATGAGGACTTGTCGCGTTATATCTTGTAACGGCCATGTACGTTGAATAGAACACCCCCGCCCATACCTGTAGCGTTGACGCTCAAGAAAAAAACGCAATGTTTGGATGTCGAGTTTTCTGACGGTTTGAAGGCAACGCTGCCAGCTGAGTATCTGCGCGTGCACTCGCCCTCGGCAGAAGTAACCGGCCATCGATCTGGAGAAGGCATTTTGGTTACGGGAAAAGAAACCGTTGGCGTCGATCGCCTGGAGCCGGTCGGTAGGTATGCTGTTCGAATTGTTTTTGATGATGGTCACGACAGCGGACTATTCAGTTGGCGAGTGCTTTACGATCTCAGCATCAATCAAGAGCAGCGATGGCAACGTTACATGGAACGCCTTGCCGAGGCAGGGCACGAACGAGCGCGAGTGCAATGAGCCCCAGGCAACCTAACCCACCACCCGAAGAAGCAGACTTCGGCTTTCAACGAGTTCCCTGGCACGAAAAGAAGCGCCGCGTGGGCGGTGTATTCGATTCGGTCGCGTCCCGCTACGATTTGATGAATGACGTCATGTCCTTCGGCTTACATCGCTTGTGGAAACGCTTCACATTGGAGCGAACCGGCCTGCGAGCAGGCGACAGGGCGCTCGATGTAGCGGCTGGCAGTGCCGATTTGAGTATTGCGATGGCCAAACGAGTCGGCTCGACAGGCACGGTAATTGCCAGCGACATTAATGCCAGCATGCTTGCTGTAGGGAGAGATCGCTTACTCGATGCCGGTTGCGTCGGCAACGCTTATTGCGTCCTGGCCGATGCGGAGGCGCTGCCAATGGTCGATCGGAGTTTCGACTGCGTCACCATCGGGTTCGGCCTGCGCAACGTTACAGACAAAGATGCCGCGTTGCGTTCGTTTTATAGAGTCTTGCGTCCGGGTGGCCGGCTCGTCGTGTTGGAGTTTTCGAAGCCGCAGGTCGCAATTATGGAACCCATCTACGACGCATACTCCTTCAAAGTGCTGCCGCGACTGGGGGCCTTGCTTGCCGATGACAGTGACAGCTACCAGTACCTGGCAGAGTCTATTCGCAAGCATCCTGACCAGGAGACCCTGCTCAAAATGATGGTCGATGCCGGTTTTGAGCGCTGCGAGTATTTCAACTTAACCGGCGGCATCGTTGCGGTTCATGTTGGCTTTCGGTTCTAACACCGTGTCTATTACGGTACTGGAAAGAACTCTAAACCGTTGGATTGACGAGTCCACGGCCGCAAAACAACACTGCGCGAAGATGGCTGGCCAGAGCATGCATATCGATGTGGATGGCACGCAATTGCAGTTGAGCATGCGGGCATTATCCGATCGCGTTACGCTGGATACGACGCGCGACCAAGACGCCACCGACGTCAGTATTCGGGCTAAACCGTTCGACTTCGTGCAACTGGCGCGCGCGCAAGCGATGCAGGACATTGGCGCAGCGCATGTTGAAGTGCGTGGCAGCCTTGGGGTAGCCGAAAATTTCAGCCGGCTCCTCAAGCTGGCAAAACCTAGTTTCGAAGATGAACTGGCCGGCTGGGTAGGCGGGATCCCAGCGCACCGAATCGCCAGCGTATTGGGCGCTGCCGCACGCTGGGGCGCACGCAGCATCCATGCGCTCGAACAAAATTTCAGCGAGTACTTACTGGCGGAAAGCCAAGCGGTGCCAGCGCGAAGCGACATTGAACTGTTTGCTGTTGATGTCGAAAGTACACGCGACGATGTAGCTCGATTCGAGCAACGTTTGCAGCGGCTGCTTGCGGTAATCACCGTGCCACGGCAATGATCGCAAGACTGAGATTGCTCAAGCGTTTTATGGTCATCGAGTCGACGCTGGCTCGTTTCGGACTCGACACCTTCCTGTGGCAGGCGGCACCACTGAAACCTATTGCTTGGCTGCGTCACCTGCGTATCTGGCGCGGTAAGCCAACAGCGCCTCTTGGCCAGCGGATACGCATGGCGATTGAAGAACTCGGGCCAATATTCGTCAAGTTCGGCCAGGCCGTGTCCGTGCGACGAGATCTGCTGCCAGATGACATTGCCGACGAGCTGGCAAAACTGCAGGATCAAGTGCCGCCGTTTCCTGGCGATGCGGCAGTGCGCGGCATCGAATCGACATTCGGTCAATCGATCGATCAGATATTTGCTGAGTTCGATAGAGAGCCCATGGCAGCGGCATCCATTGCACAAGTGCATCGAGCTACGCTCAAAGACGGCGCCGACGTCGTTGTAAAGATTCTGCGGCCGAATGTGCAGAGGATGATTCGGCGAGATTTGGATGTGCTTTATCTATTGGCAAAACTTGCTAAGAACCATCTGGATCATAATGATCGCTTGCACCCAGTTGAAGTGGTCCAGGAGTTTGAAAAGACGCTTCTCCACGAACTGGATTTAATGCGGGAAGCAGCTAATGCGGCGCAATTGCGCCGCAACTTCGAAGGCTCTGACCTCCTGTACGTACCCAAAATTTATTGGGATTACTGCCGTACTGATGTGTTGACGATGGAACGTATCGATGGCATTCCCATCAGTGCAATGGATGCTTTAGTCGCGGCGGAAGTCAACATCCGAAGGCTTGCAGAAAATGGTGTAGAAATATTTTTTACGCAAGTATTCAAGCACAATTTTTTTCATGCAGATATGCACCCTGGCAACATATTTGTTGATCCTAGTGATCCGGCAAGGCCGAAATACGTTGCAGTGGACTTTGGAATTGTTGGAACGCTGAGTCCAGAAGATCAGCGTTACTTAGCCGAAAACTTCTTGGCATTTTTCCGTCGCGATTATCGCCGTGTCGCAACACTGCACATCGACTCCGGCTGGGTACCTGCAGATACGCGCCCCGACGAACTCGAAGCTGCAGTGAGAGCGGTTTGCGAACCGATATTCAATAAGCCATTGAAGGACATTTCGTTTGGCTTAGTATTGCTGCGGCTCTTCTCGGCGGCCCGCGCTTTTCAAATGGAAGTGCAACCGCAATTGGTTTTGCTGCAGAAGACTTTGCTGGCAATCGAAGGTCTTGGCCGGCAACTTTATCCCGAGCTCGATCTTTGGCAGACAGCGCATCCAATACTTGAAACTTGGGTGAAGCAGCGCAAAGATCCCCGTCAAATTGCTAAGCAAATGCTCGACGCATGGCCCGATGTCAGTGAAGATTTGCTGCAGCTACCGCAACTCGTGCGGCGTCATCTGAGATCACAAAGTCAACAACCACAAATGCCCGTATTGCCACCACGGACTCGAACCGTTGCAGATTACTGGCCGGCTTCGGTCATCCTGATCAGCGGCATTGTTTGGATAGGCTTCATAATCGAGCCACTGTGGCTCGGTTGGGCTGCAAGTTCAGGTGGACTGTTATGGCTTGCGAGTCTGGTCGTCAAAAAGCCGTGATCGAATTCGGTTGATTGCGGCTAATCAATGAAGACCGGCAAACTGCCGCGGCTTATCTGCAGTTAGAAAACGGCAACGAATTACCCATTAGCGGCTAGCCTCTCAGGCTCGCCGTACGACTTCTCCGCCGAGCGCAGACATTGCTGAGACAACCTCGTTCATGACGGCATCCACTCTGTCAGCATCTGTTCCGCGCACCACCAAGTTGGCGCCATAGGTGCCATCTCGGGAGAATGGGTAGCTGCCAATTTCCACATCGCCATTGGCACTTGCAATACTCGTAAGCGGCACGGCAATGTCACTTTCTTTCATGAAGACGTCGGCGTTGGCTGAGACAATGGCTTGGCCCCGCTGGAGTCGAGCGCTCAATGCAGCAAACATGGCTTGAGCGATGCTTGGTACACCGGCCAGAACGAATACGTTTTCGATTTGGAATCCCGGTGCGCGGCTGACCGAGTTTTCGATCAACGTGGCGCCTACGGGTATTTGGGCCATTTTCATGCGTGGGTGATCAGGATCGCCACCAATCAATTCTGCAGCAGCGGGATTGATCTCCAGGTCGGTGGCAAACGCCGCAGCCACTGCTGCAGCAGTAATATCATCATGCGTAGGGCCGATGCCACCGGTCGTGAACACATAGTCATATCTGTGGCTATAGTCACGGACGGCTTCGATGATCGTCTGGTGGTCGTCACGAATGACGCGCGCTTCTGCCAGGACAATGCCCATGTTGGCAAGCGATTCGCCAATGAATTGAACGTTGGCGTCGCGAGTTTTTCCAGAGAGTATCTCGTTGCCAATAACGAGCATGGCGGCAGAAGGCTGGTGGCTCATTTCAAAAGGTTCTCAACTAAATCTACGATGACGGGGAAATGGTCCGAACCATAATTCCCAGCACGGTAATAATTTTCTACTGAAAAATGTGCGCTTACCAAACAATGATCTATAGGTATTCCCAATAGCGGAAAAAACGTTGGCCACGTAATGGCCGGTCCATTGCCGCGCAGCGCGTCTTTGAGTTTCGTATCAGCGATAAACTTGGAGAAGTATGGGGAAAACGGCGATAGATTGAAATCGCCCACGACGATGAGTGGGTTACGATCGGCCACGATGCGCTGTGTCAGCGCTGCAAGCTGCCGTTGCCGCTGCGCAGCCAGTGCTGCCGAAATTGGCGGCACGAGATGGGTAGCCAACAAAGCAAATGCATGTCCTTCTCGGTCGATTTCTACATCAATTGCCGCTGTACCGGCAATATCAATTACTTGAGTCACTGCGATCGGCCAGCGCGACAGGACGGCGATGCCGAAGTTGCCTTCATCCGGAACCACCACGCGGTGCGGATAGTTTGGTTCAAGCGCCGCAAGGCGCTGGCCCCACTGATCGTTGTATTCCACGATGGCGATGACATCAGGCGACGACGTGTCGATAATTTCGACCAAACCTTCTGCTTGATCGTTACTTGCCTGGACATTGGCAAGCAATACTCGAAAGCTCGCACCCGGCGGCTCGCTGGCGAATGAATTGCTCGGGTTGAAAACCGCATTCGGGAATAGATAGGGGTAGACGGGAACTGTATTCAATAATGCTCCGAGTCCGACAAGGATCGCCCAGCTGCGATTGCGCAGCATTAGAAATCCCAGGGCACAAATGAGTTGGCAGATAATGGTCTGCAGTCGAAAGTGCGTGAAGAGATCGAGCACCCACCACTGCTGTGCCAGCAGGCCACCGAGTGTTGCGATCAACGAAGCCAGAGCGAACCCGCGAAAGAGCCTGAACAAGACCGCCACTCGTTCTAGTCAGAATGGTCGGCGTTGCCGCATTGCCAACATGCGCCAAACTGCCCTTCGATCCACTCCCCGCAATGGTCGCACCGCCAACGCCCGTGTATCGCCGCAGGTGCTTCGTGTGTGG
>JAHEEO010000204.1 GCA_024640665.1 Rhodospirillales bacterium
CCGAATAATCGATTTTGCGTTGTCTAATTGTGTTAATTCAGGCGTCCGTCAAATCTATGTATTGACTCAGTACAAAGCGCAGTCGCTGATTCGCCACTTGCAGCGTGGGTGGGGCTATTTGCACGGCGAGCTTGGGGAATTTATCGACATTGCGCCTGCGCAGCAGCAACATGGCGAATGGTGGTACAGGGGCACGGCAGACGCTGTCTATCAAAACCTTGATGCGATCACCAGCCATTCGCCCAATACTGTCGTCGTGCTTGCCGGCGACCATGTTTACAAGATGGATTACGGACCGCTTGTCGTTTTTCACAAAGAGCGCGAAGCCAATGTAACCATTGGTGGCGTGCAAGTGCCGCTTAATGAAGCAAGCGAACTGGGCGTGATGAGCGTTGACGAAAATGATCGGATCGTTGCATTTGACGAGAAGCCGGAGCAGCCAACGCCGATGCCCAATCGAGAAGGCGTCGCTCTGGCATCCATGGGAATCTATGTATTTGAGCCTGATTATTTGGCTCGGGTTTTGGAAGAGGATGCCGCTGATGCAGCTTCCGCGCACGATTTCGGGCGCGACATCATCCCCAAGGCCATTCAGTCCGGCAAGGTTTTTGCGTATGCATTCGAAGATGTCGAAACCAAAGCCCAGTCATATTGGCGCGACGTCGGTACCGTTGATGCCTACTATTCGGCAAATATGGAGTTGGTTCATATCAGTCCGGAACTCAACCTCTATGATGACCGATGGCCCATCTGGACTTATCAAGCGCAGGTGCCGGCCGCCAAATTTGTCCTCGATGATGCTGGGCGTCGGGGTATGGCCGTAAACTCCATGGTGGCTGGCGGCTGCATCATTTCGGGCGCGGCAGTTCGCGAGTCCTTGCTTTCCAGCAATGTCCTCGTCGACGAATCATCTACCGTGTTGCGTTCTGTAGTGCTTCCAGGCGTGAGAATCGGGAAACACTGTTATGTGGCGAATGCCATTATCGACGAAGACAGTGTCATACCCGATGGTTGTGTTATTGGAATGAATTCCGAAGACGACGAGCGGCGATTCCATGTCTCGCCAAACGGCATCGTGCTGGTAACCCGGCGCATGTTGACAAAATTGGCCGAAATCAATGAGGGCGCTGCGTCGTAAATTCATGGTCGACATTCTTGCCCGCCGCCGTGCAGGCGTATTACTACATCCGACGTCGCTCCCCGGGTCCGATGAAACCGGTACTTTGGGCGCGAGTGCCTTTCGTTTCGTCGACTTTTTGCGTCGTGGAGGTTTTTCCGTTTGGCAGACGTTGCCGCTCGGGCCCGTTGACAGTTTTCAATCGCCTTACTGCTTGAGTTCGGCTTATGCCGGTGATGTTCGCCTGATTGATATCGATGGCCTTCGAGCCCTGCCTGAGCTGCCAGGGGGCATGCCGCTGGATATCGTGCGCAGCGATCCAGCTGCGATGTATCAATCGTTTCGGCGTACGGCAAATCCTGCTCAAGCCACTTTGTTTGCGAAATTCATGCACCGCCACCGACGCTGGCTATTTGCGTACGGCATGTTTGAGCTGTGCCGGCAGCGCTTTCGTGGCGATCCGTGGTGGCTGTGGCCGCAAGCATTTCGCCAGCGAGATTGGGATACGCTCGTTAAGGCAGTCGCGGAAGACAAGGATGTATTTCGGTCGTTTGTGTTTCAGCAGTATCTATTTGAACTGCAATGGATGAATCTGAAACGCTATGCAAATGAGCAAGGCGTTTTTATATTTGGCGATCTGCCTTTCTACATGGATCGCAACAGTGTTGACGTGTGGTGGAGCAAGCGCTTCTTTGCGCTCGACGAGAACGATGCTCCAGTGAGCGTTGCCGGTGTTCCGCCAGATTACTTCAACGAAGACGGCCAGCTTTGGGGAAACCCTTTGTACGATTGGGACGCTTTGCGTGCTGACAAATTCTTGTGGTGGCAGGCACGGATAGCTGCTCAGCTGCGCCGGTTCGATATGTTGCGCATTGATCATTTTCGAGCGCTAGAGTCTTATTGGTCTGTACCTGCCAATGCAGACACGGCAAAGGAAGGCCACTGGGAGGCGGGCTGCGGAGCAGAGCTACTAAGTTCGATCAGTCCGCAGGAAAGGCAGTGTTTGGTGGCTGAGGACTTGGGCATTATTACCAACGCTGTGCGTGAATTGCGCGATCGCTTTTCGCTGCCTGGCATGGCGGTACTGCAGTTCGGTTTTGACGGTACGAGAGACAATCCGCATTTGCCTAATAATCTCGCTGAGCATTCCATTGTGTATAGCGGCACTCACGACAATGACACATTGTTGGGTTGGTACCAAAACCTCGACGGTGCAACTCGTGCTTATGTTCTCAATTTGCTCAGTGCAGCAGAAGAATCAATGCCCGCGCATATGATCGACGTGGCTTATCAAACGCGCGCCAAGCTGGCTGTGTTTCCATTGCAGGATTTGCTCGGGCTCGATTCTTCAGCGCGCATGAATGTGCCCGGCAAGGCCGAGGGGAATTGGGGCTGGCGGTTTCAGTGGTCGCAGATTAATGACTCGATCGAACGGGACGCTTTAAGCCGCGCTCGTGAGAGCGACCGGTTAGCTTGAGAAATCCTGACAGCCGTTGCCCGGCGATCAGCTGACGAATTTCCCGGCCTTAATCCTAAAAGTCGCATCAATCGCTTTTTCATAGAGCGTGGTGTAATCATTTACACGCTTGCTCCAAGCGTGGTCTTCGCTCATAGCATTGCGTTTTATCCGCTGCCAAGCATTCGGGTTGCCGAACCACTCAATGCTCGTTGTGAGCGCCCAGATGAGTGCGTTTGCGTCTGCGTCATTAAAGACACATCCATTGCCGCTGCCAGTTTCTGGATTGAAGTGTTTCACTGTGTCGGCGAGACCGCCTGTCGATCTGACGATCGGTATGGTCCCGTAACGCAGGCTGTAGAGTTGAGTCAGGCCGCAAGGCTCATAGCGGGAGGGAATAATTAGGAAGTCGCTGCCGGCGACGATTTGATGCGCGAGCGGTTCGTCATAGCCCGCCTTGAATGCGACTCGACTCGGGGAAGATTCAGCGATCAGTTGCAGGCGGCTTGTCAGTTCGGCATCCCCGCTGCCGAGAATTGCGAACGCTGTGCTCGTCTGGTTCAGCAATGTGGGCAGGGCATCAATGAACAGGTCGATGCCTTTCTGCTCGGCGAAACGAGAAACCAAACCAACCACCGGCGCGCCTGGCTCCGGGGAGAGTTGCAAACGGTCGCATAAAGCGGCCCTTATGATCTGTTTTGACTCAGAGTCGTCGTCCGAGTAATGATAATTAAGATATGGATCTGTGCGCGGATCCCAGGTTGCGTAGTCCACACCATTCAAGATACCCGTGAGCTCTGCTTCGCGTTTTCGGATTTCGTCCTCCAGTCCCATGCCGAATTGCGGCGTCAGTATCTCTTTAGCGTACGTTGGGCTCACAGTGGTAATTGCTGTTGCGTGCTGAATACCGAGCTTAAGAAAATTGACGGTCGCAGCGGATTCTTCGTGAAGTTGCTGACGCGACAACGCGGTCCATTGCGGTGCAGGAATGGCTGCGCTAGCAAATATGCCCTGGTAGCCGATGTTGTGCAGCGTCAATACCGTTGGCACAACGCTTGAAAGTGGGCTAGTCGGGGGGGTATCAGCAGCTTCGCGAGCGTTTGAGACAGCCTCGTTGGCGATAAATTGCAGAACGTCCGGTACGAGTGCTGCGTGCCAGTCGTGACAGTGTATGACATCGGGTTGCCATTTTGCTGCATGCCCAAACCACGCAGCGGCAAATGACAATGCAACGAAGCGGGCCGCATCGCGGTTGTCACCAGTGTAGATCGTGTCGATGCTGTCAAATGCAGGTACATGGTGAAGGAATAATTCCGCGCCATCGAGAGTGTCGCTGCAAAGCCTTAGGCCGGAGCCATCTGGGAAAGTTGTGTACGGTGAGCTGTTCGTATCGAACGATGCATAGTGAGGCATCAGGATTCGCACGTCATGTCCAGCAAGGCTCAGCGCTCGGCTGAGGCCTGCAACGGCGTCAGCCAGTCCGCCGGTCTTCGCCAGCGGGGCGCATTCGGACGTGACCATTAGTATTTTCATAGCATCATTATGTAATGTCGATCGTGCGGGTGACAGGTAAGTATCCGCCAAGACGCAGCGTATTGCGCCCCCAGGCTGCAGAAAGGGGTCGCCTGCGCTGTGCTGCTTGGAGAAATCGTGGACTGCATCGCAGCAGTTCTAATGGGGGGCGATCAGACTAGTCAACGGCATTTATTCCGCGCCGCAAATGGAATTCGCAACGTGGCCATAAAAAACAAATTGCTGCTGAGTGGCATACGAGTCTACAAAGGGACGCCGACATTGCCGCTGTCCCAGGCCGCATTGTTTCTTGGTATCCGCAATTCTGCCGGCGATGGTTCGCGGCAAAATACCGTTGCTTCGCTGTCGATTGCGCGACCGGGATTAGGCGGTTGCTCGGTCAAAGAGCTGATTGCAGACATGGAGTTAGATCCAGAGTCTGCCGTTGAGAAAGCCATTGATATTGCCATTCGCGGTGAGATTGGCCTCATCTACCTAAACGCCGACCTCGATAACTTGCCGGTCAAAGTGCCTGAATCTGCTTAGTGCGGTTGCAACTGTGCAATTTGTCGATCGCCAGGTGTGACGACCAGCCTTTGCCATAGTGCCAGAGGGTCGGCGCTAAAAATACGTGCCGCCTGACCGGGTACAACCGTCCACGCGCCAGCGGCAATTTCCGCCTGCAATTGGGCGGGCCCCCACTGTGCATGGCCGGCATAAACCCGCACTGATGCACTCGATAACTGTTCCTTGGTCAGCAGCGCCAGCACTGAGAAATCACCGCTCAGATGGACGTCGCCAACGATGCGAATGCTGCTGCCATCGATCGGTTCAGCGTTCCTGGAAAGGACAAAGGCCCGGGTAGTCGAGACTGGTCCGCCGAAATAAAGTGGGCCATCATAATCGTTGCTGGTGCCGATCTCCGGAAACACGCGTGCCGGAGCCAGATTGGTGGGCCGGTTGATCATTATTGCGATCGACCCATCTTCGTCATGATGAATGACGAGCAGAACAGTCTCAGAAAAGGTGGTATCCGCCAATGCCGGCGTGGCGACGAGCAGGTCGCCCCGCTCGATTTGCTGTCCCGAAGCTGTCGAAAACGTGCAGGCGCACAAGGCAAGAACCCACAAACTTGTATGCAAGCGTTGACTCATGGAGGCATCATAACCGGTTTCTTTCGTCATGATTAGTGATCGATGCAAACATCTGAACTAGAGCAGGCCGGCGACTTAATAATGCCGGCGGAGTGGGAGCTTCACGACTCGACCTGGCTGTCCTGGCCGCATAATCAAGAAACTTGGACAGCCTTTCTGGATGCCGCGGAGGCGGCGATGGTAGAAGTGGTAGCGGCACTGGCGCCTCACGAGCATGTTCACATCAACGTGCTAGATGCAGACCATGGCCGTCATGTGGGGGCCTTGCTGGCGAAACAGGCGTCGTTAGAAGCGTTTACATTGCATCAAGTTCCGACCAACGATGCTTGGATTCGCGATCACGGCGCAATTTTCGTGACGCGACGTGAAGATG